>NZ_WIVQ01000030.1:0-53208 GCF_009600545.1 Pseudomonas sp. FSL R10-1339
GCGCTCCTGCGTCTCGGCGCCACTTTCGGCCAGGGGCGCGTAGCGTTTGACCTGTGCGGCGGCGTACTGCTCGTTGGCGCTTTCACCTTCCAGCTGCGCCTGCACCTGGGCAATGGACGCGCCGTGCTGCTCAAGCTCGGCTTCGCCCCGGGCAATATCGGCCTCGGCTGCGCGAATGGCCGCTTCGGATTTTTCCCGCGCCGCCTGATAAGTCCGCACATCGAGGCGCACCAGCGGCTGGCCGACGCTGACGGTCTGGTTGTCGCTGACATACACCTCGCTCACCGTACCTGCGATCTTGGCGGCTACGCTCAGGCTGTCGGCCTGCAGGTAGGCGTCGTTGGTGCTTTCGATAAAACGCCCCACATTCCACCAGTGTGCACCCCATATGGCAGCACCCAGCAGCGCGCCCAGGCCGAGAGCCCCCAGCGCCAGGGTTTTACCAGGCTGGCGTTTGGGCCTGATCTTGATCGATGGGTCTAGGGCCTGATGTGCGGTCATGGTGCTCTCAATTGTTATCGGTTGTAACAATTATTACGATCGGTAAAATTATGTCAATCGATATAAATTCAGGCACACTCCCGTCTTCATCGATCAAGGAGAAGCCCATGACCACGATTCACCGGCGCCGACCTGCCAGCGAAGGCGGCTATACGTGTGGGGATGAAACCAGTGCGCGGATTATCGAAGCGGCCCTCAACCTGTTTGGCGAGCGTGGCTACGAGGGCGCTTCGACCCGCGATATCGCCGAATTGGCGGGGGTTAATGCACCGGCGCTCAATTACTACTTCAAGAACAAGGAAGGGGTGTATAGCGCCTGCACCGAGTACATGGTGGAGCGGATCTGGGATTACCTGGCGCCGACCATCGAAGCGGCCCAGGCGCTGCTGGGCACGCGGCCGGACACCGAACAGCTGATCGACACCTTCTGCGCCATCCAGAGCAAGATTGCCGAATTCATGCTGGTGTCCAACCGGACCAACAGCTGGCGCAAGTTCTATGCGCGGGAGCAGGCGGGGCTGGGCCCCAGCGCCGGTGAAGAAATGATCAGCCAGCGTATAGGCCAGCGCATTATCGGCGTGACCAGCGGAATCATTTCGCGGCTGATGGGCCCGGATGCCAGTGATGAAGAATGCATCCTGCGCTCCATGACCCTGACCGGGCAGTTACTGCCGTTTCACCTGACCCGCACCAGCTCGCTGAAGTCACTGGGCTGGGACACACTGACGGCCGAGCGTTACGCCATGCTGATGGGCATTGTGCGCGAGCAGACCGTGACCCTGTTGCGCGGGTTGGTGCGCTAAGACCTGCGACTGTGGGAGCGAGCCTGCTCGCGAACGCCCTTCGCGAGCAGGCTCGCTCCCACTGGGCCGGCTACGGGTTTTCATTTATCCCCGGCCCTTCCAAGGCACCAGTTTGCGCTCCAGCCAGCGCATGCCCAGATCGAACAGCAGGGCCAGCGCTCCGATCACCAGAATGCCCATGATCACCACATCAGTGGCCATGAACTTGGACGCCGTCAGCACCATAAAGCCCAGCCCGGCCGTGGCCGCGACCATTTCGGCGGCCACCAGGGTGGTCCAGCCAAAGCCGATGGCGATGCGCATGCCGGTCAGAATTTCCGGCAGGGCTGCCGGCATGATCACCTGCCTGAGCACTTGCCCGCGGCTGGCGCCCATCGAATAGGCCGCGTGGATCTGCTCAATGGCCACCGACTTGACCCCGGCCCGGGCACTGAGTGCCAGCGGGGCAAACATCGCCAGGTAGATCAGAAGGATTTTTGAGCCTTCACCGATACCCATCCAGATCACCACCAACGGCAGATAGGCCAGCGGCGGCAGCGGGCGGTAAAACTCCACCAGCGGGTCGAACACGCCTCGGGCCACCCGATTGACGCCCATCAAAATACCCACCGGGATTGCCGTCAGCACCGCCAGCGCAAACGCGCCAAACACCCGCAGGGCACTCCAGCCGATATGTGTCCACAAGCTGGCATCGGCAAATCCGTCGCGGCTGACATCCACGATCTGCGTCCATACCGCCTGGGGCGAGGGCAAAAACAGCGGCTTGATCCAACCGCCATTGGTGGCGAAAAACCACAAGGCGAACACGACACAAATCGTGCCCAGGCTCAGCCCCATACTGGAGCCGTTGCCCGGTGCGCCATATTGCTCGCCCGGCTTTGCCGGCGCGGCGCGGCGCAGTTCATGGAGGGTGCGCAGCACGGCATTGCGTTGTTTTTCGTCCAAAAGGCTCATTACGCTGCCTCCTCGTCACCGTGGATGATGCTCAGGATCTGCTCGCGCAGGGCGATGAAATCGGGACTGGATTTTACGGCGCGAGCGTCGCGGCACTTCAGAAAGCGCTGGCCGAAATCCACCGAAAACTCGTGGGTGATACGCCCCGGGCGTGGCGACATGATGATCAGTCGGGTGGCCATAAACAGCGCTTCTTCAACGTCATGGGTGATAAAAAACATCATCTTTTGCGTGCGCTGCCAGATCTCCAGGATCAGTTCCTGCAAGCGTTCGCGGGTCAGGGCGTCCAGTGCGCCGAGGGGCTCGTCGAGCAGCAGCATCTTCGGGTCATTGGTCAGTGCGCGGGCAATCCCGACACGTTGCTGCATGCCGCCCGACAGCTGATAAGTGGCGTGATCGCGAAACTCCGCCAACCCGGTCAACTGCAAAAAATGCAGGGCACGTTCTTCGCGTTCGACCTTGGGGATACCGCGCAACTTGAGACCGAAGGCCACGTTGTCGATCACATTCAGCCACGGCAGCAGCGCATGTTTCTGGAACACCACACCGCGTTCTGCGCCGGGGCCGGTGACCTGGTCACGCAGCTCGGCGCCGTCGATGCGCTCGGGCACCTGGCCGTGATAGTCGCCCAGGGTAATTACCCCGCTGCTGGGCTGGATAAACCCGGCCATCAGGTTGAGCAGTGTGGTCTTGCCGCACCCTGAAGCACCCAGGGCGACGACAAAATCACCGGCGGCAATGTCCAGATTGACCCCGGACAGAGCCCTTACCGGCTGACCCTTTTGCTGCCCGGGGTAGAGCACCGACACATCATGAATTTTTAGGCTGAGGGGCATGGCGTGTTCCTCGTCAATTAACTTGATGCCCTGTGGGAGCGGGTTATTGGGCGTTTTGCACAAACGTCGGGTTGATCGCCGCGCTGTAGTCAGGCAGCAAGGCCGGGATTTTCTTTTGAGCTTTCAAGAACTCGGCGGTGGCGGCCAGTGCCTTGGCAGCGCCACCGCCCAGCCACGTCGGGCCGGCCTGTTCGCTGGCCAGCGGGAAC
The DNA here is from genome assembly GCF_009600545.1 of Pseudomonas sp. FSL R10-1339. NCBI lineage: Bacteria > Pseudomonadati > Pseudomonadota > Gammaproteobacteria > Pseudomonadales > Pseudomonadaceae > Pseudomonas > Pseudomonas sp. FSL R10-1339. Next base: position 3,304 of record NZ_WIVQ01000030.1, read on the forward strand.
TGGTACAGCGCCAGCACCGGTGGTACTTCTTCAGGTTTGGCCCCGGACTGCTTGGCCACGTTGATGACCTGCGACGAGTCGGCGGTCCAGGATTTTGGCGCCTTGACGTAACCCGCGGTGCTGTCTTGCAGCACCTGGGTGAACGCCTGCATGCCGGGGGCGTTGGCGGCAGCGAATTGTTTATCTACCACCAGGCCGTCGAAGGTGGCTTTGCCCCAGTCGGTCAGTTGGCCCGAAGTCAACAGCACATGGCCGCTTTGCTTGAGACGGCCCAGGGCCGGATCCCAGATAAACGCCGCGTCGATATCACCGCGCTCCCAGGCTGCGGGGATATCCGAAGGTTGCAGGTTGATAACCTTGACCTTGCCGGTCAGGCCGAACTGCTCAAGGGCAAACAACGCGTGAAAGTGGGTGGTGGAGACAAAGGGTACGGCGAGGGTTTTGCCGGCCAGGTCCTGTGGCGCGACGATACCGCTGCCATTGCGTACCACCAGCGCCTCGGCATCGGCAATGTTGTCCAGAATCCAGAACAATTGCGCATCCACACCGCGGCTCACGGCGGCGGCAATCGGGCTGCTGCCGGCGACCCCGATCTGCACATCGCCCGAGGCCATGGCCATCATCACGTCGCCGCCGCTGTCGAAGTTGCGCCACTGGATATCCCAGCCGGTGGCTTGCTCGAACTGCTTTTGCGCGATGGCGTCTTTCCAGGGCGCAAACATGCTTTGCACGCCGATGGTCACGGTCTGAGCGTGGGCAGTGGCTACCAGGCTCAGAGCGGTAAGGGGCAACAAGACGGTGCGACGGATCCATTTGTTCAGGGGCTTGAGCATGGTGAGACTCCGGGCTGGGGGATGTCTGTGTTTTTGTCAGCCCGATCTTAGGCGCTGGCTCGGCGCTTGCTTTAGATCCAGTTGCTGCAAGCTGTGGTGCCAGAGGTCGTTGCAGGCCTTGTGTGGCAAGGGTTGTAGCGCATTGGGTGCGCCATGACGGGGCGCCGGGCCAGGAGCTTGAACCATGTTGGAGCGTTATTTTCGACCCTTCGAAGCTGGCCGGGGCTTACAGGAGCAACTGCGCGAGAGCTTGCTCAGCGCGATTCTGGACGGTGCCATGCCGCCCGGTGAGCCGATGCCGTCATCGCGCAAGCTATGTGAGCTGCTCAACGTGTCGCGTAATACTGTGGTGCTGGTGTATGAGCAGTTGGTGCAGGATGGTTATCTGATCCCATCGGACCGGCGCGGTTTCTTTATCAACGAGAAGTACCTGCGCCAGCAGCTCAATGTCAGCCTCAAACCCGCCACGCAAAAAATCTTCGAGCGCCCCGACCATGCACCGGACTGGGAGGCGCGCCTGCAAAGCAGTTCGTCGCAGTTGCGGGCCATTGTCAAGCCGCGCAACTGGCGTGAGTATCGCTACCCGTTCGTCTATGGTCAGGTCGAGGCGGATGAGCAAACCGCTGCCCGCTGGCGCGACTGTTCGCGCATCGCCAGCACCGGCGCACATATGCGCAGTTGGGTCGATGATCAAGTGATGCTCGACGATCCGTTGTTGGTCGAACAGATCGTCCAGCGTGTGTTGCCCAAACGCGGGATCAGCGTGTCGACGCAGGAAGTGATGATCACCATCGGCACGCAGAATTCGCTGTATATGCTCGCCCGGCTGCTGGGCCGCCCGGGGCTGGTGATGGGGCTGGAGGATCCGGGCTATGTGGACGCGCGCAATATTTTCAGCCTGAGTGGCTGCGCGTTGAAACCGCTGCGCATTGATCGCCAGGGGCTGGTGGTCAATGAGCAACTGGCCGACTGCGAGATGGTGTTTTGCACGCCCAGCCATCAGTCGCCCACTGGCGTGACCATGCCGCTGTACCGACGCCTGGAGCTGATGGCCAGTGCCCGTGAAAATGACTTGTTGATCATTGAGGACGATTACGAAAACGAACAGAATTTTTTGGGCAGCAACCATCCGGCTTTGAAGAGTTTTGATGACAGCGGACGGGTGATCTATCTGGGCAGCTTGACCAAAAGCCTGCTGCCGGGGGTACGGTTGGGATTTATTGCCGCGGATGCCGAGCTGATCCATGAACTGCGGGCGCTGCGCCGTTACATCTACCGGCATCCGCCGTCGAACAACCAGCGTACGTTGGCGCTGTTTTTATCGATGGGCCATTACGATGCCCATGCCCGGCGGTTGCGCGATCGGCTGGCGCGCAAGTGGCGGGTGATCAGCCGGGCCATGGCCGAGCATTTGCCGCAACTCAATGCCAGCGGCATGGCGGGGGGCTCGTCGCTGTGGGTCAGTTGCCCGCCGGATGTGGATGCCTGGGTGTTGCAGCGGCTGGTGGCCAGGCGTGGTGTGTTGATTGAGCCGGGGGATATTCATTATTTGAGCGAGCCGCGCCCGCTCAACTGCTTTCGGCTGGGCTTCGGGGCGATTGCCGAAGATCTGATCGAGCCGGGGATTGCGGCGCTGGGTGAAGCGTGGCGCGAGCTGAAAGCCCCTCACCCCAGCCCTCTCCCAGAGGGAGAGGGCTAGGGTGAGGGACTTGCTTTAGCCTTACAAAATCTCCCGCCCCAACGTCTCTCTCAACACTTCAAACATCGCATCCAAATCCGCCCGCCCAGTCACCAGCGCCGGGGCAAAGATGATCGCATCCCCGGTCGTTTTAACATGCAGCCCGGCGTCATACAGCGCCCTCTGCACCCGCGCACCTTTGGCTCCCGGCGCATCCCCCGGCGTCAGCTGTATTCCGCTGAGCAACCCATAACCGCGCAAGTCGCTGACTTGTGGCAGGCCTTGCAACCCGCTCAGGCACTCCAGAAAATACGGCGCCAGTTGCGCGCCCTTGGCAAACAAATCCTCATCCCGGTAAATATCCAGCGAAGCTAGCGCTGCCGCACAGGCCACCGGGTGCCCGGAGTAGGTATAACCGTGGAACAGTTCCGGGCCGCCACCTTTGCTGGCATTGATCACTGTGTCGTAAACCGCCTCGTCCACCGCCACGGCACCCATCGGGATTGCGCCATTGGTCAGGGCCTTGGCCAGGGTGATGAGGTCCGGCTTCACCTCAAAGCTCTGTGCTGCAAACGCCTGGCCGGTGCGGCCAAAACCTGTGATGACTTCATCGAACACCAGCAAAATCCCATGTTTGTCACAGATGTCGCGCAGGCGCTTGAGGTAGCCCACAGGCGGCACATACACGCCGATGGAACCGGCAATCGGCTCCACAAAGCAGGCAGCAATGCTGTCGCCGCCATGCATGGCGATGATCCGCTCCAGGTCGCTGGCCAAGTCGGCGCCCTGCTGCGGTTCGCCCAACTGAAAGCGCTGGTCCTCTTGCCAGGTGTGACGCATATGGCTGACGTGGGGCAGGCCGCCGGTGGCGAAGGCCTGGCGGTTGCGCATCATCCCCGACAGGGCCACGCCGCCAAAGTTGACGCCGTGATAAGCCCACTCGCGGGACACAAACCGGGTGCGCTGGGCTTCGCCGCGGGCACGGTGATAGGCCAGGGCAATTTTCATCGCGCTGTCCACCGACTCGGAGCCGGAGTTGGTGAAAAACAGTTTGTTCAGGCCAGCAGGCAACAAGTCGCTCAAGCGTTCCGCCAGCTCGAAAGACAACGGCGAAGCCCGTTGAAAGTGCGGGGTGAAATCCAGGTTCAGCAATTGCTTGCACACCGCCTCGGCGATCTCGGTACGGCCATGGCCGGCAGCGCTGCAAAACAACCCGGAGCTGCCATCGAGCAGTTCGCGGCCCTCGGCATTCCAGTAACGAACGCCCTCGGCGCGGACGAACAACTGCGGTGCGCGGTGAAACTCACGGTTGTCGGTAAAAGGCATCCATTGGTGGTTCAGATTCGTCGCCATGCATGTCACTCCTGAGGGTCGGTCCGGTGCGGCCAGTTGCTCGCAGACTAGTCACGGCCGGGGGCAATCCTTAGATCCAGATGGGGTTTTCGATAGGGCCAGTTCTGGCCCCATCGAAAGCCCCGACTGGATCTAAGCCCCGGGGCGCGCGGCTGACTACAGTGGCGCCATTGAGCACCCTGGAGCAGCGTATGAACCCTGAAGCAAGTTGGGCCCTGAGTGCGCTGTGCGTACTGGTGGCGGCTGTGGTGCGCGGGCTCACGGGGTTTGGTTTTGCGGCCATTGCCGTGGTTGGGCTGGCGATGCTCGGGTCGCTGCAACAGGCGGTGCCGCTGGTGCTGTTTTTGGAAGTGGGGTCCAGCGTGATGCTGTTGCGCAGTGCCTGGCGCGAGGCGCATTACCCGCTGCTCAAACGCCTGCTGCTGGCGGCCGCGTGTGGAGTGCCGTGCGGTATCTGGTTGCTGACGGGTATCGACAGCGGTGGGCTGACAGTGGGGGTCTACCTGTTGGTGGGGCTACTGGCGATTCTGGGTCTGGCGCGTATTCGCCTGCCGATGGGCGAGGGTCGCGCCGGTGCCTGGCTGGTGGGGGGCAGCAGCGGGGCGTTGATCGCCGCATTCAGTATTGGCGGGCCGCTGGTAGTGGCGTGGCTCAGCCACTGCGGGTTGCGGGCCCGGGCGTTGCGAGCGACGCTGATCATGTTCTTTTTTGCCGTCGATCTTGCGGCGCTGGCCGGGCTGGCGGTGGTTTTGGCCATCCCCCCCGGCACAGGCCGGCAGGCATTGCTGATGCTGCCTGCGCTGCTGCTGGGGCTGTGGCTGGGGCAACAATTGTTCGCGCGTATCCAGGCCGAACAGGCCGCCCGTTTTACCCAATGGCTATTGCTGGTGCTGGCAGGCGTTGGTCTGCTGGGCCGGTCGTGGTCCTGATCGATCCCAAGGAGCTGTCTATGATGCCGACTGTTTTTATTACCGGTGCCACGTCCGGTTTTGGCGAAGCCTGTGCCCGTCGTTTTGCTGCCGCAGGCTGGTCGCTGGTGCTTACCGGTCGCCGGGCCGAGCGCCTGCATGCACTGGCTGACGAGCTGTGTGCGCAAGCCAGAATCTTGCCGCTGGTGGTGGACGTGCGTGACCGTGTCGCGATGGAGCAGGCCATTGAACATCTGCCTGCGGAATTCAGCAGGTTACGCGGGCTGATCAATAATGCCGGGCTGGCCTTGGGCACCGCGCCAGCCCCCGAGTGCTCGCTGGATGACTGGGAGACCATGGTCGACACCAATATCAAGGGCCTGCTGTACAGCACGCGCTTGCTGCTGCCACGGTTGATCGCTCACGGTGCCGGGGCAGGCATCGTCAATCTGGGGTCTATTGCCGGTAACTGGCCGTACCCTGGCAGTCATGTGTATGGCGCGAGCAAAGCCTTTGTGCGGCAGTTCTCATTGAACCTGCGCTGTGACCTGCAGGGTACCGGCGTGCGCGTCACCAACCTTGAACCTGGCCTGTGCGAGAGCGAGTTTTCGCTGGTGCGCTTTGCCGGGGACAAGGCCAAATATGATTCGGTCTACGCCGGCGCCCAGGCGATTCAGCCAGCGGACATAGCCGAAACGATTTTCTGGATTCTCAACCAGCCGGCGCACATCAATATCAACAGCCTTGAGTTGATGCCTGTGAGCCAGTCGTGGAACAACTTTGCGATTGAGCGGGCTTGAGCCCGGCTTTCCAGGGCGTGTACTCGACGCGATAAAACGCGCTGCTCATGCCCTGGGTGTTGGGCACAAAGCCCGGCATGGCGCTCAAGTCCAGTTGCTTGCAGCGCTGAACCAGTCCTGCAAGTAACCCATCGTCATGCCTGAACTCAGAAGGGCGCATGGCGTGCGGATCAAGGCTGGCGGCACATTCGCGCACCTGGCCGGTGCTGTCAGTCATCATCATCAGCGTGGCGACACCAATGCTGTCGATGGGCATCGGCGCGAGCAGTTGCTTGAACAAAAAGTCGTTTTGCGCCTTGTCCTGCAAGGCCGCATCGCGCCGTGCCCGGGTCTCGGGGGAAAGCCCAACCAATGGATACACCAGAATTGGCGCCACGACCCTTGCCGTCTTGCTCTTGGGGTCGATCAGTGACGAGGGCAGCTCGGGGAACACCGCTGTCCAGCAGATAGACCGCAGGTCCAGGGCCAGCTTGCGATTGTAGGGGTAAACCCTGGCATCCACTTTCTTGTTGGGTTGAGTGCCGCAGCCAATGATGCGGTTCTTGTCATCGAGGGTCAGCATCAGATTGAAACTGCCATCGCGCCCTTGGGTATTAGCCAGGTCGCCCTCACGGGCGAGCACACTGCTGATCAGTTTTTCATACACACCGCGTTGTACCGCCTGCTCCTTTTCCTGGGCTTGGGTGAGCTTGGGCGGGCTATCGGGGTCAATGGTCGCTGACTGGCAACCTGCAAGCAGCACCGCTGTCAGGGCGAGGGGGAAAGAGGGTTTGAACATGACGATCCTTGTGCGAGAGGCTAGCCGGTGGAGTCCTTGCCGTTTTTTAAACGGCGGGCAGTTTATCGCATTCAAGGTGTTTATTGCAGTTGGGTTGTATTCGCGTTAGCGCAGGGGCTGCGCTTTACCACACAGCGCAACAGCCCCCTACTTTACCCTTGCGGATGCCAGCCCAACTGACTTGAAACCTGCTGCGAGGCTTCCATCAGTTGTTTGACGTAGTCCTGTTTCAGTTCCTCACGAAAGCGAAAGCACGGGAAGGATACGCTCATGCCGCCAATCACATGGCCGAAACGGTCGCGGATGGGGGCTGATAAACAACGCATGTTGTCTTCAAATTCTTCATGGTCTTCGCCATAACCCTGCTGGCGTACCACAGCCAGTTCCTGCAGGTATTCGTCGATGCTGGTGAGGGTGTTGGCGGTACGCCGCTCGAAGCTCTCTTCGCGCAAATGTGCCAGCAACTCATCCTCTTTCAGCCAGGCCATCAGCACCTTTCCGATGCCGGTGCAGTACAGCGGCGCCCGACGGCCGATACGCGAATACATGCGCAGGTTGTATTTGGAGTCGATCTTGTGCACGTAGACGATGCTGCCTTCGTCGAGGATGCCCAGGTGCACGGTTTCCCCGGTCAGTTCGTTGATCCGGCGCATCCCCGGCTCGGCTTCGCGCACGATATCCAGATGGGGCAGGGCCTGGGCACCCAGTTCGAACAACCGCACGCTCAGGCGGTAGCGGTCTTCAGCATCCTGAACCACATAACCACGGGCCTTGAGCGACTGCAAAAAGCGATAGACCGTGCTTTTTGACATATCCAGTTTTTGCGCGATTTCGGACACGCCACTCTCTTCCGGGTGCTCGGCCAGCGCTTCAAGCACGGCCATGGTGCGGCCGACTGCAGAGACCAGTTCATTGTTCTGGGTGGTGCTGTTGTCCATGAAGGCTCCAACGCAAATGAAAAAAACAAGGATATACCGTAGGGAAACGAAACGCTGTTTCATTTTTCTTGACGGTGCGGGGATTTTGATTAAACTCGCCCTCAAGCAATGAAATGAAACGCCGTTCCGAAAATAATAATCAGCTCGATGCAAGGACACGACCCGTGCCTGTATCGACGCCAAGCGACCCATAAAAACAAGGCGCGAAGTGATGACGGTAACCCTCGGGCATTGCCCACAGGCCGATTTGCCCCACCCCCGACGAGTCGCTCTGGTGGGCGAGTGCATGATTGAGATGCGCGGTCTGCCAGGAGCGCTTTTCAGCCAGACCTTTGGCGGCGATACGCTCAATGCAGCGGTCTATCTGTCACGTCTGGGGGCTGGCAACGGTATTGTTGCCGACTATGTAACCGCCATCGGCGCAGACGCTTTCAGCGTTGCCATGCGCCAGCTCTGGCGTGATGAGGGTGTCGGCGATCAGCATGTGCGAGTGATCAAGGACGCGCTGCCCGGTTTGTATTTCATCCAGACCGATGACCAGGGTGAGCGCCGCTTTGCCTACTGGCGCGGAGAAGCCGCCGCCCGACGGGTTTTCGACGGACCAGAAGCCGATGACGTACTGCGCGCCCTGGCCGACTACGACTATGTGTACCTGAGCGGCATCAGCCTGGCGATCCTCACCGCCGGCGGCCGCGAGCGCCTGATGCAGGCCCTGGGCCAAGCGCGCCAGAGCGGCACGCGCATTGTCTTTGACAACAACTACCGCCCACACCTGTGGCCAGATGCGTCTTCTGCACGCAAGGCGTACAGCGACATGCTGCGCCTGACCGATCTGGCGCTGATCACCTGGGAAGACGATGCTGCGTTGTTCGGCTATGCCGATCCCGAAGCCCTGTTTGGCGCCTATGCCCGGTTTGGTGTGGGCGAAGTGGCTCTCAAGCGTGGCCCGGCTTCGTGCCTTATCCAGTGCCCGATCGGGCGTTTCGAGGTGCCCGCCGAACAGGTGCGGCAGATCGTCGATACCACGGCGGCAGGTGACTCTTTCAGTGCTGCGTACCTTGCCTGCCGCTTGCAAGGCGGTGAGCCGCAACAGGCTGCGCGCTGGGGGCACACGCTGGCCGCAGAAGTGGTGCAGCATCCCGGCGCGCTGATTCCCGCAGCGGCCATGCCAAGCCTGAACATGCCTGTATTTTCTTCTGTCGCCGAGGCCTGAACCGATGAAAATTGTTGAAGCACGCGTGATTGTCACCTGTCCGGGTCGCAACCTGATCACCCTGAAAATCGTCACTGACGAGGGGGTCTACGGCATTGGCGATGCGACTTTGAACGGCCGCGAAATGGCGGTTGTCGCCTACCTCGAAGAACACGTGCTGCCCGCGTTGATCGGACGTGATGCGCGACGTATCGAAGACATCTGGCAGTACCTTTACCGCGGTGCCTACTGGCGTCGTGGCCCTGTGACCATGACCGCCATTGCCGCCGTTGACGTGGCACTGTGGGACATCAAGGCCAAGGCAGCCAACATGCCCCTGTACCAGCTGCTCGGCGGCAAAAGCCGCGAGCGGGTAATGGTGTACGGGCATGCCACGGGCAAGGACATCGAAGGCTGCCTGGCCGAAGTGGCCCGTCATGTGGAACTGGGCTACAAGGCGGTACGTGTGCAATGCGGCATTCCGGGCATTGCCACCACCTATGGCGTGGCCAAGCGCAGTGGCGAACGCTATGAACCGGCCGACAGCGACCTGCCAGCAGAGCATGTCTGGGACACCGCCAAGTACCTCAATCATGTACCCAAGCTGTTTGCCGCCGTGCGCGAGCGCTTTGGCGATGACCTGCACATCCTGCATGACGTTCACCACCGCCTGACACCGATCGAAGCGGGGCGCCTGGGCAAGGCTGTGGAGCCTTTCAACCTGTTCTGGCTGGAAGACTGCACCCCGGCAGAAAACCAGGAGGCATTTCGACTTATCCGCCAGCACACCACAACCCCGCTGGCGGTGGGTGAAGTGTTCAACTCTATTCACGACTGCCGCGAGCTGATTCAGGAACAACTGATCGACTATATCCGCGCCACCCTGGTTCACGCGGGCGGTATTACCCATGTACGGCGGATCGCCGACTTTGCCGCGTTGTACCAGGTGCGCACCGGCTTTCATGGCGCCACCGACCTGTCGCCGGTGACCATGGGCGCGGCGCTGCATTTCGATACCTGGGTGCCCAACTTCGGCATTCAGGAGCACATGCCCCACGACCCGCTGACTGATGACGTCTTCCCCCATGCCTATCGCTTTGAGGACGGCCATTTCACCCCGGGTGAAACCCCGGGCCATGGCGTCGACATCAACGAAGAACTGGCTGCCAGGTACCCCTACAAGCGCGCCAGCCTGCCGGTCAACCGCCTGGAAGATGGCACGCTCTGGCACTGGTAATACCGCTTAAAGCTGATTGCTCGACTGTTTAATAACTATAAAAAACGGGGCGTCATGTCCTGGCAGGAGTTACCCGATGAAAGCGTTTCAAGTAAGAGCTCCCTTTGAATTCGGCCTGGCCCAGGTCGATGTCCCGCAACTGTCTCGCAGTGAAGTCAGGGTCGACGTCGCCTATGCCGGAATCTGCGGTTCGGACCTGCACATCATTCACGGGCAAAACCCCTTTGTGCGCTTCCCTCGGATTACCGGCCATGAGTTTTCCGGAGTGGTCAGCGAAGTGGGTGCAGACGTTGCGCAGATCAAGGTCGGCGACCGTGTGTGCATCGACCCGGTGATCAGCTGCGGTACCTGCTACCCGTGCCGCATCAATCGGCCCAATGTGTGCACCCAACTGCAAGTGATCGGTGTGCACCGTGACGGTGGTTTCAGTGAGCAAGTCTGCGTGCCTGCGAGCAATGTTTATCGCCTGCCGGACACTATGTCGCTGAGCCATGCCGCGCTGGTGGAACCGTACTCCATTGCCCTTAACGTGCTGGATCGCATGCAGCCGCACCCCGGCGACAGCCTGCTGATCTACGGCGCCGGGGTGATCGGCCTGACCCTGGTGCAAATGGCCCGGGCATTGGGGCTGACCGACATTACCGTGACTGACGTGATTGACGAGCGCCTGCAAACCGCCCGCGCCCTGGGCGCCAGCCGCACCCTCAACGGCAAGGAGGTGGATGTCGAGGCGACGATGCGCGAGTTGACCCATGGCGAAGGCGTGCCACTGATTGTCGATGCTGCCTGCATCCCGGCGCTGATGCCGCAAATGGTGCGTATTGCCTCACCGGCCGGCCGTATCGGCCTGCTGGGTTTCAGCACCACGCCCACCGATCTGGTGCAGCTGGAAATGATCAAGAAAGAACTGACCCTGGTGGGATCGCGGCTCAACAACCGCAAGTTCGCGCGGGTGATTGAACTGATTGCCAGCGGCAAGTTGCAGGTTCAGGAAATGATCAGCCACCGCATCCAGTTCGATGAAATGCCGGAAGCGATTGCCCTGATCGAAAACCACCCCGAGCAGACCCGCAAGGTGCTGGTGCAACTCAACAGCGCCCTGTAGCCGTTCAGAAGCGCAGCCGCGCTGCGCTTCCGGCGGCTACAGGTCAGGCGTTACGGCTTTCGGCGTCAAGGATTCAACCGATACACGTGCCCCCAGCGGGCACCCTCACCGAATACAAAAACAAGCGGGAGGTTCCAATGTTTGGTCAAGGTCGTACCTTAGTCATCATCATGCTGTTCCTGGCAGGCGTTATTAACTACCTGGATCGCTCGGCATTGTCTGTGGCCGCCCCCTTCATCCAGAAAGACTACGGTCTGACCACGGGTGAGATGGGCATGATTTTCAGCAGTTTTTTCGTCGGCTATGCGGCATTCAACTTTATCGGCGGCTGGGCTGCTGACCGCTACGGGGCGAAAACCACACTGCTGCTGGCCATGGTGCTGTGGTCGTTGTTCAGCGGTCTGACGGTATTGACCGTCGGCTTTATGTCGCTGGTGTTTATCCGCATCCTGTTCGGCATGGGTGAAGGCCCGTTGAGCGTGACCACCAGCAAGATGGTCAACAACTGGTACACCCCCAAGCAACGGGCACGGGCGCTGGGTTCCTCCATGTCCGGCACCCCGTTGGGTGGGGCTATTTCCGGACCGGTAGTGGGCTTTATCGCCATCAGCTACGGCTGGAAGGTGTCGTTCATCATCATGCTGATTGGCCTGGTGTGGGCGGCGGTCTGGTACAAATTCGTCAATGACAAGCCCACCGGCAAGGTTGCCGAAGAGATTGCGCAAGGCGAAGGCCAGAGCGAGATGGCGGCGCAGCCGGTGCACCCGCTGCGTTACTACCTCAAGCAGCCGACCGTGCTGTTCACCTCGCTGGCGTTCTTTTCGTACAACTACACACTGTTCTTCTTTCTGACCTGGTTCCCCAGCTACCTGACGATGGCCCACGGCCTCAACGTTAAAGAGATGAGTATCGCCACGGTCATTCCATGGTTGCTGGGCTTCCTCGGTTTGGCACTGGGCGGTTTCATTTCCGACTTCGTGTTCAAGAAAACCGGGCGGATGATGTTTTCACGCAAAGTGGTACTGGTGACCTGTCTGCTGGCCTGTGCCGTGTGCATCGGCCTTGCCGGGCTCGTCACCACCCTGTACCCGGCCGTGATTCTGGTGGCCCTGGCGGTGTTCTTTCTGTACCTCACCGGTGCCATTTACTGGGCAATCATCCAGGACACGGTACCTGCTGCCCGCGTCGGCGGAGTCAGTGGCTTCATGCATTTTCTGGCCAACACCTCGGGCATTATCGGTCCGACCCTGACCGGCTTCCTGGTGCAGTTCACCGGTTCGTTCACCAGCGCCTTCCTGTTGGCCGGTGTGCTGACCATCATCGGTGCAGTATGTGTAGCGCGCTATGTCAAACCACTGCCGGTGATCGATGAAGCCGTACCACCAGCAGGCAGCGTCTTGCCGGCTGCCGCCCTGAGCCATCCTTGAGGAGCCTGTCGATGCCTGTGATTCAACCAGTACCCGCAGTGGCCGCAGCAGCTGAAATCGGGATCGTGCATCTGGGCCTGGGGGCGTTTCATCGTGCTCACCAGGCGGTCTATCTGCAACGCCATCACAACCGTCACGGTGAGGGTCCGTGGGGCTTGTGCAGCGCCAACCTGCGTTCCAACCGGACCCTGGTAGAGCAGTTGCGCGAGCAGCAATGCCGTTACTCGGTGGCCGAGTATCGTGACCGCGAGCAGGTGACGTTGCGCGAGGTCACGGTATTGCGTGAGGCCCTGTACGCCGGTGATGGCGGCGCGGAACTGGAGCAGCTGTTGCAGCGCATGGCCGATCCGCAGACACGGATTGTGACCCTGACGGTTACCGAAAAAGGTTATTGCCTGAGCCCGGCCACTGGCCAGTTACGCCTGCAAGACCCGGGTGTTATCCACGATCTTGCCCACCCGCAAGCACCACGTACGGCACCGGGGATTGTGCTGGAGGCCCTGCGCCGCCGGTTCCAGGCGGGTATCCCGGCCTTTACCGTACTGTGCTGCGACAACATGCCGGACAACGGCCAGCGCACCCGTCAGGCGGTCATGGGGTTGGCGGTTAAAGGCAGTGAGCTGGCGCTTTGGATCGGGCAGCACGTGGCATTCCCCGGTTGTATGGTCGACCGCATTGTTCCGGCCATGGATGCGCAAGCGTTCAGCGACCTGCAGCAGCTTGGCTGCCAGGACCCCGCGGCAGTGGTGTGTGAAAGCTTCAGCCAGTGGGTGATCGAGGATCACTTCCCCCAGGGGCGCCCGGACTGGGAGCTGGACGGCGTGCAGATGGTCGCGGATGTACGGCCGTTCGAGACCATGAAGCTGCGCATGCTCAACGGCAGCCATTCGCTGCTGGCCTATATCGGTTTGCTGGCGGGCCACGAGACGGTATTCGAGGCCATCAGCGATCCTGATTTGCTGTTGTTTATCCAGCGCTATATGGCCCAAGAGGCCGCACCGACGCTGGATATGCCGGCGCAGATCGACGTAACGAGTTATGGCCGTGACCTGTGCGCGCGGTTTGCCAATGACAGCCTGCAACACCGGTTGCGCCAGATCGCCATGGATGGTTCGCAAAAACTGCCGCAGCGCTGGCTCCAGGGTGCACAGGCACTGCTTGAAGCGGGGCGCGACGTTGACTGTATCGCGCTGGGGGTTGCAGCCTGGATTCACTACTGCACCCGGCCTTTGCCGGGCCGTGAAGCCCATGTGGTCGATGACCCGCTAAGCGCCACGTTTGCCGATCTGGCGGGCAGCCTTGACGGGGCACAGCGCGTCGATGCCTTTCTCGATCTGGAGCAGGTATTCCCGCTCGCGCTGTCGGCGCGGCCGGCCTTTCGCGATGCGGTGCAGCGCGCTTACAGCGCCATTGAGCAGGCCGGTATGACGGCTCAGCTAAAAACTTTTGCAGCACATAACTAACAAGAAGGGAGATAGACATGGAACAGACTTGGCGCTGGTTTGGCCCCCAGGATCCGATTTCACTGGCAGATGTGCGCCAGACCGGAGCCACCGGGATTGTCACTGCCTTGCACGACATCCCCAATGGCCAGGTATGGCCGGTGGCAGCGATTGCGGCACGCAAGCAGATGATCGAAGACGCTGGCCTGACCTGGTCGGTGGTGGAAAGCATCCCGGTGCACGAAGACATCAAGCGCGGCTGTGGTCGCCGTGACGAGTACATCGCCAACTATCAGCAAAGCGTGCGCAATCTGGCGAGTTGCGGCATCGATATCGTCTGCTACAACTTTATGCCGGTGCTGGACTGGACCCGCACCGACCTGGCCTGGGAGATGGATGACGGTGGCTGGGCCCTGCGTTTTGACCAGACCGCCTTTGCCGCATTTGACCTGTTTATCCTCCAGCGCCCGGAGGCGCAGGCCGAGTACAGTGCCGAGGATATCGCGCAAGCCAGGGCCTACTTTGAAAAGCTGACCCCTGAGCAGAATACCAGCCTGGTCAACACGCTGATTGCCGGTCTGCCTGGCGCAGAAGAGCACTACAGCCTGGAAGATTTCCGCGCCTTGCTGCGCACCTACGCCGAGATCGACGAGGCGAAGTTGCGTGAGCACCTGGGGCATTTCTTGCGTGAAGTGATTCCGGTCGCAGAGGAAGTGGGTGTGCGCATGGCCATCCACCCGGACGATCCGCCGCGGGCGTTGCTGGGCCTGCCGCGTATCCTGTCGACTGCCGCAGATGCGCAATGGTTGCTGGATGCCGCGCCAAGCCCGGCCAATGGCCTGACTTTTTGCACCGGGTCTTATGGCGTGCGTGAAGACAATGATCTGGTGGCGATGGCCAAACAGTTTGCGCCCTTCATCTACTTCACCCACCTGCGCTCGACCCGCCGCGAGGCCGATCCGCGCAGCTTCCACGAAGCCCATCACCTGGGAGGTGATGTGGACATGGTCGGGGTGATCGGTGCGCTGGTGGCCGAGGATCTGCGCCGTGAACGTGAGGGCGGCCCGCGCTTGCCGCTGCGCCCGGATCACGGTCATCAGTTGCTCGATGACCAGCACCGCAAGAGCAACCCGGGTTATTCGCTGATCGGTCGCCTCAAGGGCCTGGCCGAGATTCGCGGGGTGGAAATGGCGATGCGCCAGCAACTGGCGTGACACCGTTTGCCTTGCACAGCTGACCTGTAGCCACTGCCGCTGGCTGCGCGCCCCATCGCAGCCTGTGGCAGCGGCGACAGGGTTGAATCAATAGGCAAACATCTTGCGGTGCTTTTGCACAAAGTCTTCCCAGCGCACCGGCTGGCGCCCGGTGATCTGGCTGAAGTTGTCGAAGGTTTCTTCAACCCCGGGAATTTGCCCGGCGGCCATGCGCGTGAAGTTGTCCTGTACGCAGGTCATATAAGCCATTTCTGCACCTGCCGCGCGCATGTTCTGCACAAATACGTCCGGTGACTGTGCGTCATAACGAAATGGCTGGCCCAGCAGGCGGGTCATGATCGCGGCGATATCGCCATAGGACTGTACGTCGTAGCCCAGTCGATAGGTCTGACCTGCATGCTTTTGCGGGTGCAACAAAGCTTGTGCGGCCACCCGGGCCACATCTTCGCCGTCAACCCAGCTGAACCGCGTATCACCGGTGTACTGCTCGATCACTCCGTTGATGACTGCGCGGGTGCCATCGTAGCTGAGCAGGTTTTGCATAAAGCACTCGGGACGCAAATGGGTAAACGAGAAACCGGACCACTCGATATAACGTTCTACAAACTGGTGCCAGGCCCAGTGGCCGATGGTGGTGTCGTCCCGCCCGCAGGCGCCCAGATGCACCAAATGCTGCACGCCGGATTTTTTCGCCTGGTCGATGAATGCCTTGCTCTGGCGCAGCATGTCCACGGTGTAGCCGGTGATCAGCAGGGCGCGGTCGATACCCTCCAGCGCCGGGGCCAGGGTGTGTTCCTGGTCGAAATCCATGATCACGGTGCGAATGCCCTGTGCAGTAAATGGCTGGGCCTTGGCGTGGGAGCGCACGGCCGCGACCAGGGTAATGGTCTTGTCAGCCAGCAGGTTGCGCAGGGTGTCGCCGCCGATCTGGCCGGTGGCGCCGGTGATTAAAACGGTGGGTTTGTGCGAAGTCATAAATACGCCTGATGCTTGAGTAAGTTCGTGGTGTAAAAGCTTACTGGGGAATTGCTGGCGTATTTAGGATGCCTTTTATCTAATAAGATGAACTGAATTCACTAATGAGGGGCGTGCATGTTTGCTTCCGAGCGCCTGAAAGGTATCGATGTATTTGTCTGTGTCGCCGACTCGGGCAGCTTCAGGGCTGCTGCCGAGCGTTTGAACCTGACGGCCTCGGCGATCAGCAAGGGCATCGCCCGGCTGGAAGGCAGGCTTGGGGTGCGCTTGTTCCAGCGCACCACGCGGCGCTTGGCATTGACCGATGGCGGAGCGGCTTTTTACCGGACCTGTACCGGGGTTCTGGCCGAACTGGAGGAGGCCGAGCTGGCCATGCAGGCCGACAATGCCGAGCCGCAGGGCAGGATCCGCATTGACTTGCCGGCGGCCTTCGGGCGTTTGCAGGCGTTGCCGGTGATTTTGCAGTTTGTGCAAAAACACGCACTGCTGCTGCCGCATATTTCGTTCTCCGACCGCTTTATCGACCCGGTCGAAGAGGGCGTGGATATTGTCGTGCGGGTCGGTGGGGCGGATATCTGGCCAGCGGCGCTGGAGCATCGCTTTCTGGGGCGCGAGCGGCATGTGTTCTGTGCTGCGCCGGCTTATCTGAACATTCACGGCACGCCTGTGACCGACCGCGATCTGGCGCATCACCAGTGTGTGGCCTATGGGCGGGCCGACGGCACGGTCAGCCCCTGGAACTTCGCAGGCAGCCGCCCCGGAGAGATAGAGCGCCGGGTGATGCCCGCCAGGTACATCGTAGGAGATGGTGAAGGGCAAGTGATGACGGTGCTGGCGGGATGCGGCATCGCCCAACTGCCTACCTGGCTGATCAAGCAGCATCTGGCTGATGGTTCACTGGTGCAGGTGCTGCCGCATCTGGCGAGCGAGGGGCTGGCGATCAACCTGGTGTGGCCAAAAAGCCGCAAGGCCCTGCCCAAGGTCAGTGCTTTGCTTGATGCCCTGACCGTCGGGCTGATGCCGTTGGCGGATTAATTGGCGGGTTGCACTCGTCCTGTGGGAGCGGGCTTGCTCGCGATTGGATCACTGCGGTTTTACAGTGACAGCGCATCGTCTGCATCGCAGGCAAGCCAGCCCCCACATGTTTTTATGCCGCCTCACAACGGCAGCATCCGGTCCTGAATAACCCGCTTCATTACCAGCGTGGACGTCAGGCGTTGCACGTTGGGCAGTGAGGTCAGGCGCTCATCGTAGAGCTGCTGGAAGGCCGGCAGGTCGGCGGCGACCACATGCAGCAGGTAGTCCGGGTCACCAAACAGCCTTTGTGCGTCGACGATCTGCGAGGTCTCGATCACTGCCGCTTCAAAATCGGCAATCGCCTGACGGGTCACTTCGCGCAGGGTGACAAACACCATGGCGGAAAAGTTAAGTCCCAGCTCACTCGGCGCCAGCAGGGCGCGATAACCAAGGATCACCCCCGAGTCTTCCAGCGCCCGTACGCGCCGATGGCAGGGTGAGAGACTCAAACCCACCCGTTCTGCGAGTTCGGTGAGGGAAAGTCGGCCATCAGCTTGCAGCTGCGCAAGAATATTCCTGTCAATGCGATCCATATGGAAGAACCTTTCCCGTTTATGACTGTTGCTTAGGATAAACGAAAGATAATCCTGGCGGCATTTGCTTATTCTTCTTTTGCCCGCTGAGACCTTCCCTGAGAGCAGCGGCGCGGGTCTTGTGGCCCAACTCTCATCATCAAAGTTCCAGCGTAGAAAGGAAATGTCCCGTGACACTCAGCGTCCTGGCCGCGTTTTGGGCGGTATCGTTCTTGTTTATCATCACCCCCGGCGCAGACTGGGCCTATGCGATTTCCGCGGGCATGCGCGGGCGGCTGGTGACGCCAGCGGTGGCGGGTATGCTCTCGGGGCATTTGCTGGCTACGGTGATTGTGGCGGCAGGCGTGGGCGGGCTGGTGGCGCGCAATCCGATGATCCTCAGCGTGCTGACGGTTGCGGGGGCGCTGTATTTGCTCTGGCTGGGTGTGTGCATGCTCAGGGACCCCGCAACCCCCCAGTCCGGGCAGGGGCAGGCGTCTGATTCATGGTCGCGCTGGGCGTGGAAGGGGTTGTGTGTCAGCGGCCTCAATCCCAAGGTGCTGCTGTTGTTTCTGGCGCTTTTGCCGCAGTTCACCGACCCGCTGTCGAACTGGTCGATACCGACACAGATCATTGCCCTGGGCGGGCTGCATGCAGTCAGCTGCGCGCTGGTGTATCTGGCGGTGGGTTTCAGTGCCCACGCCGTGTTGCGCACCCGGCCAGGTGCTGCAAAGAATGTCAGCCGGGTATCGGGGGCGATAATGATCCTGATTGCGGTGGTGCTGCTGGCGGAGCAGGCCTACAGTTGAGGCTTGGCCAACAACCTGAGGAATAAACTGTGGCAGCGACCGGGAAGGATCAGCAAATAACACCGCAGGCGGTAATCGAGTTCTGGAAACAGGCTGGCCCCAGGCACTGGTTTGCCAAGGATGAAGCCTTCGATACCTTGTTTCGCGACACTTTCTACAGCGCTCATTTCCTGGCGGCCAGTCGCAAGTTGGAGCACTGGCTGGCGCAACCTGAAGGCGCCCTGGCGTTGCTGTTGCTGCTGGACCAGTACCCGCGCAATGCCTTTCGTGGAACCGCACATATGTTTGCCACCGACTCGCTGGCGCGCTTTTATGCCCGGGAGATGATCAATGGCGGTATGGACAAGGCGTTCGAGGCCGACTTGCGAGTGTTCTGTTATTTGCCGTTCGAGCATTCCGAAGACAGTGCCGACCAACAGCTGTCCCTGCAACTGCACCACAGTCTTGGGCCGCAAGCCAGCGTCTGGGCTGAAGAACACGCCGTGATCATCCAGCGTTTTGGGCGTTTCCCCCATCGCAATCATGTCCTGGGGCGCGATACCACCGTGGAGGAACGTACGTTTCTGGATGAAGGCGGGTTTGCCGGGTAAGCCCTGTCTTGACCACCAGCAAGGTGTAACCGCTGGCGGGCAGGCATAATTGCCGCCTGAGCCTGAACACCCTTACCTGATGGAGTGACCGATGAAGTACCCAGCCTTGTTGATCCTTAGCCTTTGTGCCGCGCTGTTGAGTCACGGCGCGATAGCTGCAGGGGATGCCGAAGCGGGGGGCAGGCTGTTCACCAAAACCTGTGGCGGCTGCCACAGCATCGGCGAAAACGCCCGCAATGGTTTTGGTCCGCAACTCAATGGTGTGATCGGACGGCTGGCCGGCACCAGCGAGGGCTACCAGTATTCCGACGCCATGAAAAACTCAGGTGTTGTATGGACGCGGGAAAAACTGGCGGCCTATATAGAAGCACCGAAAAAAGTGGTGAGCGGCACGCGGATGATCTTTTGGGGCATCAGCGATCAAGAGAAGATCGACAATCTGCTGGCCTATATCGAGTCCGTCCAGGGGCAGTGATTACTGCACGTCCTTGAGGTAGTCCTTGAGCGTCAGCAGCGCCGGGTGCATTTGCTCCGGGGTCTGCGCATTGCTGAAACCGGCGGCCAGCTTTTGCAGTTCGCGGCCCATGACCGTTTGCGCGCCGCCCAGGGCGTCCAGCGCCAGTGCGACACAGCGCTCGATTTTATCCTGGATGGCGTCGATATCGCCCTTGCGCAGGTCAAAGGCAAAGACATCGCGTTGATAGTCGCTCATGGCCGGGTCGTCGCGCAAAATCGGGCTCGAACCTTCGGACTCGTACGCCAGCTTGAGTGCATAAAGGGCGACTGATTCCAGTGGCAATTCCATCGACAAGATCCTCTACGTTGATGCCGGGCGGCGATCATCGCTTTTCTGCTGGCGAAAAAAAAGGCCAAGGGGCAGCACAAGAGGCTTTCAGCATTTAGGTTGATGCGGTGATACCCTCCGGTTTTTTCAGGGAAGGAAGATGAACATGCGCAAGACAGCGTCAGCCCTGGTAGCTGCAATGGGCTTGCTCGCAGCGGGCGGAGCCGGGGCCTGGACCATGAAGGACGGCGTTATCCAGTTCAGTAACGGCGAAGTGTCTTATTGCGACGGCTGGGCACTTGATGCGGCCTCAATCATGTTGAGTCGACAGGAGGGCAGGCCCGTAGATTATGTCTACGATGCCTACCATGAGCCTTCAGACATCACCAGGAAGATGCGCGTGCTATTTGTGCGCGATGCCCAGGCATACTCGATAGAAGATACAGAAGAAAAAAAATGGGCTGCTGCAGAAAAGTTCAGCAACAAGGTGAAGGGGCAGTGCTTCAAATCCTATATCGAGCGCGTTCCGCAATCTTGAGCGCCATAACCTGTGGGTGATGGGGGTACGGGCTGAGGGCAAGCAGGTCAGCCCGGGCGGGACAAATCGCAGGCACAAAAAAACCGGCGCGGTGGCCGGTTTCTCTGTATATCCAGGGTGCATTGAGCGGCACCTTGAATCTATGTTTGGTGCCCCGAGGGAGAATCGAACTCCCACTTCTTTCGAAAACGGATTTTGAATCCGCCGCGTCTACCAATTCCGCCATCAGGGCTCAATGGCGGCGAAGTATAGAGATGAGGTTTAGGTCGGTCAACAACTTATTGGTCTATTTTTGCCAAGTCCGTTAAACTCCCCGGCCCTGCTAGACGAAACCTATCATGCGCGTTGCTGACTTTACTTTCGAACTCCCTGATTCGCTCATCGCACGCCATCCTTTGGCGGAGCGCCGCAACAGTCGCCTGCTGACCCTGGACGGGGAGAGCGGCGTACTGGCACATCGTCAATTCACTGATTTGCTTGAACATTTGCGTCCGGGCGATTTGATGGTGTTTAACAATACCCGGGTGATTCCGGCCCGTCTGTTTGGCCAGAAGGCCTCGGGCGGCAAGCTGGAAATTCTGGTTGAGCGGGTGCTCGACAGCCACCGCGTGCTGGCCCATGTGCGTTCCAGCAAGTCGCCAAAACCCGGGTCGAAGATCCTGATTGATGGCGGTGGCGAAGCCGAGATGCTGGCGCGTCACGATGCGCTGTTCGAGCTGGGCTTTGCCGAAGAGGTATTGCCGCTGCTGGACCGTGTCGGGCATATGCCATTGCCACCCTATATCGACCGCCCGGACGAAGGTTCGGACCGCGAGCGCTATCAAACGGTCTACGCCCAGCGCCTGGGTGCCGTCGCGGCGCCAACGGCAGGGCTGCACTTTGATGAGCCGCTGATGCAGGCCATCGCCGCCAAAGGCGTCGAGACGGCATTCGTGACCTTGCACGTGGGCGCGGGTACATTCCAGCCGGTGCGGGTCGAGCGTCTTGAAGATCACCATATGCACACCGAATGGCTCGAAGTGGGCCAGGATGTGGTCGATGCCGTGGCCGCATGCCGTGCCCGTGGCGGGCGGGTGATCGCCGTGGGTACCACCAGCGTGCGTTCGCTGGAAAGTGCCGCGCGCGATGGCGTGCTCAAGCCGTTCAGTGGCGATACCGATATCTTTATCTTCCCCGGTCGACCCTTTCATGTGGTCGACGCGCTGGTGACCAATTTCCATCTGCCGGAATCCACGCTGCTGATGCTGGTTTCGGCATTCGCCGGTTATCCCGAAACCATGGCGGCCTACAAGGCTGCGGTTGAACATGGGTACCGCTTCTTTAGTTACGGTGATGCAATGTTCATCACCCGCAATCCTGCGCCGACGGCTCCAGCCCCGGCCCCAGAGGATCAAGCATGAGCAACTGTCGTATGTCCTTCGAGCTGCTGGCCACTGATGGCAAGGCTCGTCGCGGTCGTTTGACCTTCCCCCGTGGTGTGGTTGAAACCCCAGCGTTCATGCCGGTCGGTACTTACGGTACGGTCAAGGGCATGCTGCCCCGCGATATCGAAGCGATCGGCGCGCAGATGATTTTGGGCAATACCTTCCACCTGTGGCTGCGCCCAGGCACTGAAGTCATCAAAAAACACGGCGACCTGCACGATTTCATGAAGTGGCAGGGCCCGATCCTGACCGACTCCGGCGGTTTCCAGGTGTTCAGCCTGGGCGCCATGCGCAAGATCAAGGAAGAAGGCGTGACCTTCGCTTCGCCGGTAGATGGTGCCAAGGTGTTCATGGGCCCCGAAGAGTCGATGCAGGTCCAGCGCGATCTGGGCTCTGACGTGGTGATGATTTTCGACGAATGCACCCCGTACCCGGCCGATGAAGACACTGCCCGTGTCTCCATGGAGCTGTCGTTGCGCTGGGCGCAGCGCTCCAAGAATGCCCATGGCGACAACACGGCGGCACTGTTCGGTATCGTTCAGGGCGGCATGCACCAGAACCTGCGCGAGCGCTCGCTCGAAGGCCTGAACAAGATCGGCTTCGACGGCCTGGCCATCGGCGGTTTGTCGGTCGGCGAGCCCAAGCACGAAATGATCAAGGTGCTGGATTACCTGCCGGCGATGATGCCTGCTGACAAACCTCGTTACCTTATGGGGGTTGGCAAGCCGGAAGATCTCGTTGAGGGTGTGCGCCGCGGTGTGGACATGTTCGATTGCGTGATGCCAACCCGCAATGCCCGCAATGGGCATCTGTTTATCGACACGGGTGTCATCAAGATCCGCAACGCGTTCCATCGCCATGATGATTCGCCGCTGGATCCGACCTGCGATTGCTACACCTGCCAGAACTTCTCCCGCGCTTATCTGCATCACCTGGACAAGTGCGGCGAAATGCTGGGTAGCATGCTCAATACCATCCATAATTTGCGCCACTATCAGGTGCTCATGGCTGGTTTGCGCGAGGCTATTCAACAGGGTACATTGGCCACCTTTGTCGACGCCTTCTATGCCAAGCGCGGGCTGCCTGTGCCGCCCTTGGACTGAGTTCCGGACCTTTAAGAAACAACATTGCAACTGGAGTGCTTAATGAGCTTTTTCATCTCTTCCGCTTTCGCGGACGCTGCTGCACCTGCTGCTGCCCCAATGGGTGGCGGTTTTGAATGGATCTTCCTGGTCGGCTTCCTGGTCATCTTCTACCTGATGATCTGGCGTCCACAGGCCAAGCGCGCTAAAGAGCAGAAAGCCCTGTTGGGTAACCTGCAAAAAGGCGACGAAATCGTGACCACTGGCGGTATCGCCGGCAAAATCGTCAAGGTTTCCGATGCTTTTGTTGTCATCGAAGTGTCTGACACTGTCGAGCTGAAAATTCAGAAAGGCTCGGTTGCAGCCACGTTGCCTAAAGGCACGCTGAAAGCGATCTAAGTTTCAACTTTCAACAATCGACGGGGCGCGCAAGGCGCCCCGCGTTTTAAGCGGGCGGCGTGATTGATGCTGAACAAATACCCTCTGTGGAAATACATACTGATCCTGGCAGTGCTGGCGATCGGTTTTATTTATTCCGCTCCCAATCTGTACCCTGATGATCCGGCCATTCAAGTGTCGGGTGCGAGCACGGCCCTGCAGGTCACTCAAGCTGATCTGGATCGCGCAAGCAAGGCGCTGACGGATGCAGGCATTGAAGTCAAGGG
The DNA here is from genome assembly GCF_009600545.1 of Pseudomonas sp. FSL R10-1339. Classification (NCBI taxonomy): domain Bacteria; kingdom Pseudomonadati; phylum Pseudomonadota; class Gammaproteobacteria; order Pseudomonadales; family Pseudomonadaceae; genus Pseudomonas; species Pseudomonas sp. FSL R10-1339. The sequence goes on from NZ_WIVQ01000030.1 coordinate 26,665, forward strand.
TGCTTCCCTGGCCCAGAACGGCAAAGCTGGTTTGCTGCGCCTGGTCAAGAAAGACGACCAGTTGCCAGCCAAGGATGTTGTACGCAAGGCTCTGGGTGACGATTATGTCGTAGCGCTCAACCTGGCACAGACCACGCCACAATGGTTGCGCAGTCTGGGTGCTCACCCGATGAAACTGGGTCTGGACTTGTCGGGCGGTGTGCACTTCCTGCTGGAAGTGGACATGGACAAAGCTGTCGATGCACGCATGAAAGTGTACGAGAGCGATGTCAAAAGCCTGCTGCGTAAAGAAAAAGTGCGTTATCGCAGCCTGCCGCAACTCAACGGTGCCATTCAGTTGGGCTTCACTGATGAAGCTGTCCGTGAGCAAGCGCGTAGCCTGATCCGTAAAAGCTTCAATGATTTCGACATTACCGCTGCAGACCTGAACGGTCAGCCGGTTCTGCGTCTGGCGATGACCCCGGCCAAGCTGGCGGAAATCCGTGAATATTCCATCAAGCAAAACCTGACAACCGTCCGTAACCGGGTCAACGAGTTGGGTGTTGCCGAGCCTCTGGTTCAGCGTCAGGGTGCCAACCGCATCGTGGTTGAGCTGCCGGGCGTGCAAGACACCGCCGAAGCCAAGCGTATCCTGGGCAAGACGGCCAACCTTGAGTTCCGTCTGGCGGCCAAGCCGGGCGCTTCCAAAGCGACGTCCGAAACTTTCGAGTTCCGTGAAGGTAACCGTCCTGGCGCGCAAATCGAGCGTGGTCTGATCATCACCGGTGACCAGGTAACCGATGCTCAGGCAGGCTTTGACGAGCACGGCCGGCCACAAGTGAACATCAAGCTTGATGGTCACGGTGGCGAGCTGATGAGTCGTTCGACGCGCAGCAACGTTGGTCGCAGCATGGCGGTAATCTTCATCGAGCAGAAGCCGGTGACGACTTACACCAAGCAAGTGGTTGACGGTGTCGAGAAGGACGTACCGGTTCAGTCGTTCAAAGAAGAGAAGAAGATCATCAGCCTGGCGACCATCCAGTCGCCGCTGGGCAGTCAGTTCCGGATTACCGGTCTGAATGGCCAGGGTGAGGCTTCCGAGCTGGCGCTGCTGTTGCGTGCCGGTGGTCTGGCTGCGCCAATGTACTTCGCTGAAGAGCGCACCATTGGCCCGAGCCTGGGTGCTGACAACATTACCAAGGGTGTCGATGCATCGCTGTGGGGCATGTTGTTCGTGTCGATCTTCATCATCGCCATCTACCGTTTCTTCGGTGTGATCGCGACGGTGGCACTGGCGGGCAACATGGTCTTGCTGCTGGCGCTGATGTCGGTGCTGGGTGCAACCCTGACCCTGCCGGGCATTGCCGGTATCGTGTTGACGATGGGTATGGCGGTCGATGCCAACGTACTGATCTTCTCGCGTATACGTGAAGAGCTGGCCAATGGCATGACACCGCAGCGGGCGATCAACGAAGGTTTCAACCGTGCCTTTACCGCCATCGTTGACTCCAACCTGACAACCCTGCTGGTCGGCGGGATCCTCTTCGCCATGGGTACCGGGCCGGTTAAAGGCTTCGCGGTGACCATGTCGCTGGGTATCTTTACCTCGATGTTCACGGCCATTATGGTCACCCGCGCACTGGTCAACCTGGTGTATGGCGGTCGGGACTTCAAGAAGTTGTGGATTTAAGGGGCTGCCATGTTACGTACAATCAACTTCATGGGCGTTCGCAACGTAGCGTTCGGCGTCACTGTACTGCTTACCGTGCTGGCCTTGTTCAGCATGTTCCACAAGGGCATGAACTACGGCCTGGACTTCACCGGCGGTACGCTTATCGAGCTGACCTACGAGAAGCCGGCTGATCTGACCAAGGTGCGTAACGAACTGGTTTCGGCCGGCTTCCACGATGCCGTGGTGCAGAGCTTTGGTGCTACCACCGACTTGCTGGTGCGTATGCCCGGCGATGATCCGTTGCTGGGTAACAAGGTAGCGGCTGCGCTGGGTCAGGCAGATACCAGCAACCCGGCGGTGATCAAGCGCGTCGAGTTCGTTGGCCCACAGGTGGGTGAAGAGCTGCGCGACCAGGGCGGCCTCGGCATGCTGATGGCGCTGGGCGGCATCATGCTTTACCTGGCCTTCCGCTTTCAGTGGAAGTTCGCTGTCGGCGCGATCGTGTCCCTGGTTCACGACGTGATCGTGACCATGGGCGTGCTGTCGTGGTTCCAGATCACCTTCGACCTGACGGTATTGGCGGCGGTGCTGGCGATCATCGGTTACTCGCTCAACGACACCATTGTGGTATTTGACCGGGTGCGCGAGAACTTCCGGGTTCTGCGCAAGGCCAGTCTGATCGACAACATCAACATCTCGACCACGCAAACCTTGCTGCGCACCATGGCGACATCGATCTCCACCTTGCTGGCCATTGCCGCATTGCTGATTTTCGGTGGCGACAACCTGTGGGGCTTCTCGATTGCCCTGTTCGTGGGTGTTCTGGCGGGTACTTATTCGTCGATCTACATCGCCAACGTGGTGCTGATCTGGCTGAATCTCAGTGCAGAGGATCTGATCCCGCCTGCGGCGAGTGAGAAGGAAGTCGATGATCGTCCATAACCAATAGTTATCGACGACTGTCACCTAAAAGGCGCGAGTTATTGAACTCGCGCCTTTTTTTGTGCTCCAACTCCAGGATTGGTGTGGGACTGTTCCCACTTAAGATGGTCTGGAGGTTCACGTGAACAAGTCATTGCTGGTGGGTGCTGTACTGGGTGCTGTCGGTGTTACAGCCGGTGGTGCTTTTGCCACTTACAGCTTGGTGAAAGGCCCTGAGTCTGCGCAGGTGCTGGCCGTTGTGCCGGTCAACCAGCAGATCAAAACGCCGCGTGAGGTGTGCAAGGATGTGACTGTGACGCGTCAGGCGCCGGTCAAGGATCAGCATCAGATTGTCGGCAGCGTGATTGGTGCTGTCGCCGGCGGCTTGCTGGGTAATCAGGTGGGCGGCGGTAACGGCAAAAAGATCGCGACGGTTGCCGGTGCGGTGGGTGGCGGTTATGCCGGTAACAAGGTGCAGGAAGGCATGCAGGAGCGTGATACCTACACCACGACCCAGACGCGTTGCAACACGGTCAATGACATCAGCAGCAAGGTCGTCGGCTATGACGTGCGCTATTCGCTCAATGGCAAGGAAGGCAAGGTGCGTATGGATCACGAACCGGGCAATGAAATTGCCGTGGACAAGGAAGGCAAGCTGATCCTGAATTAAATTCTTGTGGGAGCGGGCTTGCTCGCGATGCGGGCGGCTCGGTCTGTCAGGCAAATCGCGGTGATGCTATCGCGGGCAAGCCCGCTCCCACGGGGTGGGGTAATTGCAAGGCCAAAAAAAAGCACCCCGAAGGGTGCTTTTTTTGTCTGCGGTATTCGCTTAGCGTTTCAGCGAGGTTGGCAGGTGAGGCTGGATTGCAGTCAGGACAGCTTTGAAGCACTTGGTGTTACCGGCAACGATATGACCTTTTTCAAGGAAATCGTGGCTACCGGTAAAGTCACTGACCAGGCCGCCTGCTTCTTGAATCAGCAGTGCGCCTGCAGCCATGTCCCACTCGGACAGACCCGACTCCCAGAATGCATCGAAACGACCTGCAGCCACGTAGGCCAGATCCAGGCTGGCAGCGCCTGCGCGACGGATGCCGGCAGTCTGGCCAACCAGGCTGCGGAACATGCCCAGGTAGTTGTCCAGGTTGTCCATCTGGTTGTCACGGAACGGGAACCCGGTACCCAGCAGGGCGCCTTCCAGGCTGGTACGACCGCTAACACGCAGGCGGCGACCGTTCAGTTGGGCGCCACGGCCACGGCTGGCGGTGAATTCTTCCTGGCGAACCGGGTCAAGAACCACTGCGTGCTCAAGGCGGCCGCGGTATTTGCAGGCGATGCTGACGGCGAAGTGTGGAACGCCGCGCAGGAAGTTGGTGGTGCCATCCAGTGGGTCAATGATCCACAGGTAGTCTTCACCTTCACCGCTGCCTGGGTGCATGCCGGTTTCTTCACCGAGGATGCCGTGCGTCGGGTAAGCCTTGCGCAGGGCGTCGATGATTTTCTGTTCAGCAGCACGATCGACTTCAGAGACGTAATCCTTGGCGTCTTTTTCGTCAACCTTGATGGTATCCAGGCGCTCGATGGAGCGGAAAATCAATTCACTGGCGCTGCGGGCGGCGCGCAGCGCGATATTCAGCATGGGCTGCATGGACGTTTCACCTAAGGTTGTTAAAGAAAGCCGAATATTCTATCAGAAAACTTTGGTAGATGAAGGTTTGCGTTAGCTTTCGTAGCTTATGACGTTTTGCTTAGGTAAGATTTGCTCCCTTTTGCTGGTCTGTGAGCGCTTCCTTTGCTGCCTAATATTCGTGTCGTTCTGGTCAATACCAGCCATCCCGGGAACATCGGCGGTGCTGCGCGTGCCATGAAAAACATGGGGTTGTCGCGGCTGGTTCTGGTTGAGCCGAGGGTGTTCCCGCACCATGAGGCCGACGCGCGCGCCTCGGGCGCCGGTGACATTCTGGAAAATGCACAGGTTGTCGCGACCCTTGAAGATGCCCTGGTGGGCTGCAATCTGGTGCTGGGTACCAGTGCCCGCGACCGTCGTATCCCCTGGCCGCTGCTGGATCCGCGCGAGTGCGGGCAGAAAGTGGTTGCAGAGGCGGCCCAGGGTGCGGAAATCGCGCTGGTGTTCGGTCGTGAAGACTCCGGTCTGACCAATGACGAGTTGCAGCGTTGTCACTTCCATGTGCATATCCCCTCTGATCCCGAATTCAGTTCCCTGAACCTCGGCGCGGCCGTGCAGGTGCTCAGCTACGAGATCCGCATGGCCTGGCTGGCGGCCCAGGGGCAGCCGAGCAAGATCGAGAAAGAAGAGGTGGCGTCCACCAAGAGTGGCGAGCTGGCCACCATGGATGAGCTGGAGCGCTTTTATGAGCATCTGGAGCAAACCCTGGTAGCTATCGAATTCATGGATCCGGAAAAGCCGCGCCACCTCATGGCGCGTCTGCGTCGGCTCTACGGTCGCAGTGCTGTCAGTCGTGCCGAGATGAATATTTTGCGTGGCATTCTCACCGAAACCCAAAAAGCAGCCCGTGGCGAGCTGCTCAAGCGCAAGGATTAATGATGTTCGAGCGTCTGCGTGAAGATATCCAAAGTGTGTTTCACCGTGATCCTGCAGCCCGTAATGCTTTTGAAGTGCTGACGTGCTACCCGGGGATGCATGCGATCTGGATTCACCGCTTGTCGGCGCTGTTGTGGCAGGCTGGCTGGAAGTGGCTGGCTCGTCTGGTGTCCAACTTCGGGCGCTGGCTGACCGGGATTGAAATTCACCCGGGGGCCAAGGTCGGGCGTCGTTTCTTTATTGATCACGGGATGGGTATCGTGATTGGTGAAACCGCCGAAATCGGGGATGACGTGACCCTGTATCAGGGTGTGACCCTGGGGGGGACGAGCTGGAACAAGGGCAAGCGCCACCCCACTCTGGAAAATGGTGTCGTGGTAGGGGCGGGCGCCAAGGTATTGGGGCCGTTCACTGTCGGGGCGGGGGCCAAGGTCGGTTCCAATGCGGTTGTGACCAAGGCTGTGCCGCCGGGCGCGACCGTAGTGGGTATTCCGGGGCGCATCATTATCAAGAATGACGATGAAACTGAGGCCAAGCGCAAGGCAATGGCTGAGAAAATCGGTTTTGACGCATACGGTGTCAGTGAAGATATGCCGGATCCGGTGGCGCGGGCCATTGGCCAGTTGCTGGATCATCTGCAGGCGGTCGATGGCAAGCTGGATGGTATGTGTGGCGCGCTCAAGGATTTGGGCAGTCCTTACTGTGCGAAAGAGCTGCCTGAGCTGCGCGAAGAAGACTTCGCCTGCGTCAAGGGCAAGGACGAAAGCACGGCGGTCTAGATTCTGGGTGCTGTGGGAGCGAGCCTGCTCGCGATGCTGGCGCTGCAGTCTTTGAGGCTGGTCGAGCTGCCGCCATCGCGAGCAAACCCGCTGCCACAAGATGTGTGCCATGTGCCATTACGCCGCAGACCCTGCTACAATGCGCGCGCTCTTTTGCGGATAATCCCGACTAAAGTACTAGGTCTAATAGTTGACTTAAATAGTCGGGAATAGCATACTCGCTTCCATTCCGAATTCCGTGGTACCTGTCCATGAGACTGACTACAAAAGGCCGTTACGCCGTAACTGCAATGCTCGATTTGGCGTTGCACGCACAGCACGGGCCGGTGTCCCTGGCCGATATTTCCGAGCGCCAAGGCATCTCGCTTTCCTACCTTGAGCAACTGTTTGCCAAATTGCGCCGCAGCAGCCTGGTTTCCAGTGTGCGTGGCCCGGGTGGCGGCTATCAGCTGTCACGCGACATGCAGGGCATCCAGGTAGCTCAGGTGATCGATGCCGTGAACGAGTCCGTCGATGCCACGCGTTGCCAGGGCCTTGGCGACTGCCATGCCGGCGACACCTGCCTGACCCACCACCTGTGGTGCGACCTCAGCCTGCAAATACACGATTTTCTCAGCGGTATCAGCTTGGCTGACCTTGTCACTCGCCGTGAGGTACAAGAAGTAGCCCAGCGTCAGGATCAGCGCCGCTGTAATGGCAAAGCGCCGCACCTGGATAAGATCGAAGCGTCCGCCGTCGAGTGATTGCATAAAAACGACGGTGCGCCAGCCAGCCTGATTTAGGAGATAGTCCATGAAGTTGCCAATTTACCTCGATTACTCAGCCACTACCCCGGTTGATCCGCGTGTTGCTCAAAAAATGAGCGACTGCTTGCTGGTTGACGGGAACTTCGGTAACCCGGCTTCGCGCTCTCACGTGTTCGGCTGGAAAGCTGAAGAAGCGGTTGAGAACGGGCGTCGTCAGGTTGCTGACCTGGTTAACGCTGACCCCCGTGAAATTGTCTGGACCTCCGGTGCGACCGAGGCCAACAACCTGGCAATCAAAGGTGCAGCGCACTTCTATGCCACCAAGGGCAAGCACCTGATCACCGACAAGATCGAGCACAAGGCCGTTCTCGACACCATGCGTCAGCTTGAGCGTGAAGGCTTTGAAGTGACCTATATCGAGCCGGGCACCGATGGCCTGGTAACGCCGGCCATGGTTGAAGCCGCGATGCGCGACGACACCATCCTGGTTTCGATCATGCACGTGAACAACGAAATCGGCACCATCAACGATATCGCTGCCATTGGTGAGCTGACTCGCTCGCGCGGCGTGTTGTTCCATGTCGATGCGGCACAGTCCACCGGCAAGGTTGAAATCGACCTGGCCAAGCTGAAGGTCGACATGATGTCGTTCTCGGCGCACAAAACCTACGGCCCTAAAGGCATCGGCGCACTGTACGTAAGCCGCAAGCCTCGGGTGCGTATTGAAGCAGCCATGCACGGCGGCGGTCACGAGCGCGGCATGCGTTCGGGTACCCTGGCCACCCACCAGATCGTGGGCATGGGCGAAGCGTTCCAGATCGCCAAAGAAGAAATGGCTGCAGAGAACATCCGTATCAAGGCGTTGAGCGACCGTTTCTTCAAGCAGGTTGAACACCTTGAAGAACTGTACGTCAACGGCAGCATGGTCCACCGCGTTCCGCACAACCTGAACCTGAGCTTCAACTACGTTGAAGGCGAGTCGCTGATCATGGCGCTCAAGGATCTGGCTGTGTCGTCCGGTTCGGCCTGTACTTCTGCTTCCCTCGAGCCGTCCTACGTATTGCGCGCCCTGGGCCGCAATGACGAGCTGGCTCACAGCTCCATCCGCTTTACCTTCGGCCGTTTCACCACCGAAGAAGAAATCGATTACGCCGCGCAGAAGGTTTGCGAGGCTGTTACCAAGCTGCGCGCCCTGTCGCCGCTGTGGGACATGTACAAAGACGGCATCGACATCTCGAAAATCGAATGGGCGGCGCACTAACAATTTAAGTCGCCGTAAGTAGACGCTGTAAGCGCAGCGAACAGCAGCTTTTACAGCGTCTCAAGAGCGACTCTCTGATGAGTGAGGATTAGTACCATGGCTTACAGCGAAAAGGTCATCGACCACTACGAAAACCCGCGCAACGTCGGCAAGATGAACGCGGAAGACCCGGATGTCGGCACCGGCATGGTCGGCGCCCCTGCGTGCGGCGACGTAATGCGCCTGCAAATCAAGGTCAACGAGCAGGGCATCATTGAAGATGCCAAGTTCAAGACCTATGGTTGCGGTTCGGCAATCGCTTCCAGCTCCCTGGCGACCGAGTGGATGAAAGGCAAGACTCTGGATGAAGCAGAGACCATCAAGAACACTCAGCTGGCCGAAGAACTGGCTTTGCCGCCGGTAAAAATTCACTGCTCGGTACTCGCTGAAGACGCCATCAAGGCTGCTGTTCGCGATTACAAGCAGAAGAAAGGTTTGATCTGATCCGTACTGCTTGCGCCCGCAAGTGGCGCAGGCAAGGTGAAGAAACTGGCAAAAGGTAAGGAGTCACGATGGCTATCAGCATGACAGAAGCGGCTGCGCGACACATTCGCCGCTCCCTTGATGGGCGCGGCAAAGGTGAGGGGATTCGTCTGGGTGTTCGCACCACGGGCTGTTCCGGTCTTGCCTATGTGCTGGAGTTTGTCGATGAAGTAGGTGAAGAAGACCAGGTCTTCGAAACCCATGGCGAAAAAGTGATCATTGATCCGAAAAGCCTGACCTATCTTGACGGCACCGAACTGGATTTCGTCAAGGAAGGCCTCAATGAGGGCTTCAAGTTCAATAACCCTAACGTGCGCGGTGAATGTGGCTGCGGCGAAAGCTTCAATATCTGAGGCTGATCGTGGGTACTCCTTGTCATTTTGCTTTGTTTGAGCTGCAACCGGGTTTCAATCTGGACCTCGATCAGCTGGCTGTGCGCTATCGAGAGCTGGCGCGTGGTGTTCACCCGGATCGGTTTGCCGATGCTTCCGAGCGCGAGCAGCGCCTGGCGCTGGAGCAGTCCGCCAGCCTCAATGAGGCTTACCAGACGCTCAAAAGCCCTGCCAAGCGTGCGCGTTACCTGCTTGCGCTGAAGGGGGGCGAGTTGCCGCTGGAAGTCACGGTGCACGATCCCGAGTTCCTGATGCAGCAGATGCAGTGGCGCGAAGAACTTGAAGATTTGCATGACAGCGCCGATATGGCCGGTATTGCAGCATTCAAGCGTCGACTGAAAGTCGCTCAGGAACACCTGAACGACAGCTTCGCAGCGTGTTGGGATGATGCTGCGCAGCGTGAGCAGGCTGAACGCCTGATGCGCCGCATGCAGTTCCTCGACAAGCTAACTTACGAAGTGCGCCAGCTAGAAGAGCGCCTCGACGATTAACTCCGTGCTTCCCTGATGGCACGCCTGATTACAGATAAGTCCTGATTACGATGGCCCTACTGCAGATCGCCGAACCCGGCCAAAGTCCTCAACCGCACCAGCGACGTCTGGCTGTGGGGATCGACTTGGGCACTACCAATTCGCTGGTCGCTGCTTTACGCAGCGGCCTTTCCGAGCCTCTGGCCGACGCCAATGGCAATGTCATTTTGCCGTCTGCCGTGCGCTATCACGCTGATCGCGTCGAGGTAGGCGAGTCGGCACGTCTGGCAGCCTCCAGCGACCCGTTCAATACCGTGCTGTCGGTCAAACGCTTGATGGGACGTGGTCTGTCCGACGTCAAGCAGTTGGGCGAGCAGTTGCCTTACCGCTTTGTCGGCGGTGAGTCGCACATGCCGTTTATTGACACGGTGCAAGGCCCTAAAAGCCCGGTTGAAGTGTCTGCCGAAATCTTGAAGGTGCTGCGTGAGCGCGCCGAAAAGACCCTGGGTGGTGAATTGGTGGGGGCGGTGATTACGGTCCCGGCCTATTTCGATGACGCTCAGCGCCAGGCCACTAAAGACGCGGCCAAACTGGCTGGTCTGAATGTGCTGCGCCTGCTCAATGAGCCGACAGCGGCCGCCGTGGCCTATGGCCTGGACCAGTCGGCTGAAGGCGTGGTGGCTATCTATGATCTGGGTGGGGGGACGTTCGATATCTCGATCCTGCGCCTGACCGGCGGTGTGTTTGAAGTCTTGGCTACCGGCGGCGACAGCGCGCTGGGTGGCGATGACTTCGATCATGCGATTGCCAGCTGGATGGTCGAGCAGGCCGGATTGTCTGCCGACCTTGATCCAGGCACGCAGCGCACCTTGCTGCAGGCTGCCTGCGCTGCAAAAGAAGCGCTGACCGATGCGTCCTCGGTGACGGTTGCCTTTGGTGGCTGGCAGTCCGAGCTGACCCGTGAAGCCTTCGACGCCATGATCGAGCCAATGGTTGCGCGCAGCCTCAAGGCTTGTCGCCGTGCTGTGCGCGACGCCAATATCGAGATTGAAGACGTCCAGGCCGTCGTCATGGTGGGTGGTTCGACCCGTGTACCTCGTGTGCGTGAAGCGGTCGCTCAGATGTTTGGTCGCGAGCCCCTGACCGATATCGACCCGGATCAAGTGGTTGCCATTGGTGCTGCGATCCAGGCTGATACCCTGGCCGGCAACAAGCGCGATGGCGGCGAGCTGCTTCTGCTTGATGTGATTCCGTTGTCCCTTGGTCTGGAGACCATGGGTGGCTTGATGGAAAAGGTTATTCCGCGCAACACCACGATTCCGGTGGCGCGCGCGCAGGACTTCACCACCTATAAAGATGGTCAGACGGCCATGATGATTCATGTGCTGCAGGGTGAGCGCGAGCTGATCAGCGATTGCCGCTCCCTGGCGCGCTTTGAATTGCGTGGCATCCCGCCGATGGTGGCCGGTGCCGCAAAAATTCGCGTGACCTTCCAGGTCGATGCCGACGGTTTGCTCAGTGTGTCGGCCCGCGAGCTGGGTTCAGGTGTTGAAGCCAATATCCAGGTCAAGCCTTCCTACGGCCTGACCGACGGCGAAATCGCCAAAATGCTCAAGGATTCGTTCCAGTACGCCAGCGACGACAAGGTCGCCCGCGTATTGCGCGAGCAGCAGGTGGATGCCCAGCGTCTGATCGAGGCCGTGCAAGCAGCCCTCGAAGTCGATGGCGAGCGTTTGCTGGATGCCGAAGAGCGCATGGTGATCGAGCTGCAGATGCAGGAACTGTCCGAATTGTTGAAAGGCACCGATGGTTACGCCATCGAGCAGCAGACCAAGCGTCTGTCGCAAGTGACCGATGCCTTTGCAGCCCGTCGCATGGACTTGACCGTCAAGGCCGCTTTGTCGGGTCGCAACCTGAATGAAATCGAGGAATAACTGATGCCGCAGATCATTTTTCTGCCACACGCCGAGCACTGCCCGGACGGTATGGTTGTAGAGGCTGAGACCGGCAAGACCATTCTCGAAGTGGCCCACGACAACCACATTGAAATCGAAAGTGCCTGCGGTGGTGTTTGTGCCTGCACCACTTGTCATTGCGTGATTCGCGAGGGTTTCGACTCGTTGAACGAAGCTGACGAGCTGGAAGAGGACTATCTTGATAGAGCATGGGGTCTGGAAGCGACTTCGCGCCTGAGCTGTCAGGCCCGCGTTGGTACTGAAGACATCACCGTCGAGATTCCGAAATACTCGCTCAACCATGCTGCCGAAGCGCCGCACTGATAAGGAATTGGCATGAGCCTTAAATGGGTTGATGTACAGGAAATCGCGATCCAGCTGGCTGAAGCTCACCCGGATGTCGATCCGCTCTCGGTGAATTTCGTCACGCTGCGCAATCTGGTCATGGCGCTGCCGGAGTTCGACGATATCCCTGATCGCGGCGGAGAGAAGGTGCTCGAAGCCATTCAGGGTTTGTGGATCGAAGAAGCCGACTAAGCTTGCAACGCACGTAATTATGCAATACCCAAGAACCCGCGTATAATTCGCGGGTTTAATTTTTCGCTTAAATCACTGTTTCTGGAGTTACACCATGGCTGTTCAACGTACTTTCTCCATCATCAAGCCTGACGCCGTTGCTAAAAACGTTATCGGCAAGATCGTTACCCGTTTCGAAGACGCTGGCCTGAAGGTTGTAGCTTCCAAACTGAAGCAACTGTCCAAAGCTGAAGCTGAAGGCTTCTACGCTGAGCACAGCGAGCGCGGCTTCTTCGGCGACCTGGTTGCTTTCATGATCTCCGGTCCTGTTGTTGTTCAGGTTCTGGAAGGCGAAAACGCTATCGCTCTGAACCGCGAGCTGATGGGCGCTACCAACCCTAAAGAAGCAGCTGCCGGCACTATCCGTGCTGATTTCGCTGAATCCATCGACGCAAACGCTGTTCACGGTTCCGACTCTGAAGCCGCTGCTGCTCGTGAAATCTCGTACTTTTTCGCAGCTACTGAAGTAACCACTCGCTAAGTATTGGCTTGTGAGTGAGGGTGAAGACATGATTGCAACGACTGGCAAAACCAACCTGTTGGGTTTGACTCAACCGGAAATGGAGAAATTCTTCGACTCAATCGGGGAGAAGCGTTTCCGTGCCGGTCAGGTCATGAAGTGGATTCACCACTTTGGCGTCGATGATTTCGACGCCATGACTAACGTCAGCAAGGCCTTGCGCGACAAGCTCAAGGCCATTGCTGAGGTTCGTGGGCCTGAAGTCGTCAGCGAGGACATCTCCAGCGATGGCACCCGTAAGTGGGTGGTACGCGTAGAGTCCGGCAGCTGCGTCGAGACCGTTTATATTCCCTCGGGCAAACGTGGCACCCTGTGCGTTTCGTCCCAGGCTGGCTGTGCCCTGGACTGCAGTTTCTGCTCCACCGGCAAGCAAGGCTTCAACAGCAACCTCACCGCCGCCGAAGTGATTGGCCAGGTGTGGATTGCCAACAAATCCTTTGGCAGCGTTCCGGCAACCATCGACCGCGCCATCACCAACGTGGTGATGATGGGCATGGGCGAACCGCTGCTGAACTTCGACAATGTCATTTCTGCCATGCACCTGATGATGGATGACCTGGGCTACGGCATCTCCAAGCGCCGTGTCACCCTGTCTACCTCCGGCGTGGTGCCGATGATCGATGAGCTGGCCAAGCACATTGACGTTTCGCTGGCATTGTCGCTGCACGCACCTAACGACGAACTGCGTAGTCAATTGGTGCCGATCAACAAGAAGTACCCGCTGGCCATGCTGCTTGATTCCTGCCGTCGCTATATGGCGACCCTGGGCGAAAAGCGCGTGCTGACCGTTGAGTACACCTTGCTCAAGGATGTGAACGACCATGTCGATCACGCCCGAGAAATGATCGAGCTGCTTAAAGACACACCGTGCAAGATCAACCTGATCCCGTTCAATCCGTTCCCGCATTCTGGCTATGAGCGCCCGAGCAACAATGCCATTCGCCGTTTCCAGGAGCTGTTGCAGCAGGCTGGCTACAACGTGACCGTGCGCACCACCCGTGGTGAAGACATCGATGCGGCGTGCGGGCAGCTGGTAGGTCAGGTCAATGACCGTACCCGCCGCAGTTCGCGCCTGATCGCGGCGCGTGAGCTGAGTGCTGACGCCGATACAGCGCAAAACGCTGCCTCTGCGCCCTGAGAGAGGACATCCATGATCCTGCGCGCTGCGCTCCCGGTCGTTTTGGTCAGCTTTTTGGCTGGCTGCGTGTCATCGGGCGATTCAAGCCCGATGGCTGGCGACAAAGGGCGTAACGAGGCGCGTCAGGCTTATGTTCAGCTGGGTCTGGGCTATTTGCAGCAAGGGATGACCGAACAGGCCAAAGTCCCTTTGCGCAAGGCCCTTGAACTCGACAAGACCGACCCGGACACCAACGCCGCACTGGCCTTGGTGTTTCAGGCCGAAATGGAGTTTGCCCTGGCCGAGCAGGCATTCCGTACCGCGTTGAACGGTCGGCCAGCTGATGCCCGGATCCTCAATAATTACGGCAGTTTCCTGTTTGAGCGTCAGCGCTATCAGGAGGCCAGCGTGCAGTTTCAAAAGGCGGCAGCAGACAACCTTTATCCGGAACGCTCCCGCATCTACGAAAATCTGGGTATAACGTCACTTGAGTTGGGGCAACCTGAAGCGGGGCGCCAGCAGCTTGAAAAAGCACTGCGCCTGAACCCTCGACAACCCCGTGCGTTGCTTGAAATGGCCGAGATGGCTTATCAGGACAAACAATATGTAACGGCGCGTGACTTTTACGATCGTTTTAGCCTGCTTAGCGGGCAAAATGCACGTAGTCTATTGCTCGGTGCGCGACTGGCGAGTGTTTTCGATGACCGCACCCCAACTGCCAACCATGGCCAGCAACTAAAACGACTCTATCCCGGCACGCCGGAATATCAGCAATACCTGTCGGAGCAATGATGAAAGCGGCGCAACCCGAAGTTCTAGCAGCGACTCGTGTCAATCCCGGTGAGACTCTGCGTCAGGCCCGTGAAAACAATGGCTGGACGCTGGCTGAAGTCGCCTTGAAACTCAACCTCACGGCCAGCTCCCTGAGCAACCTTGAAACGGGCGCGTTCGACAAACTGCCTGGGCATACCTTTGCCCGGGGCTATATCCGGGCCTATGCCAAATTGCTGGGTATGGACCAGGCCGCCCTTGTGCGTGAATTTGACCTGTACACCGGCACTGATGCCAACGGCAGCAACGTGCACAGCCTGGGTCGCATAGAAGAGCCGGTGCGCGTGTCGCATACCATTTTGCGTATCGTCAGCCTGTTGCTGTTGATTGCCGTGGTCGGAGGCGGTTTTATCTGGTGGCAAGACCAGACGTCCATGCGCGCCAAGGACCTGATTGGTCTTGCTCCGGAACACGTCGAAGTCGAAGGGGCTGACGGCACAACCCGCATCCACCCGCTGGACGAACCTGAAGATCAGGCAGTAGCCGAGGCCAAGGCCGAAGGCGAAACACCTCTGGCGGCCGAATCGGCGCCGGAGCAGGGCGCGACCACGGCACTGGCATTGCCGGGTGCTCCCGCTGCCGAGCCCCAGGCACCCGTTGCCGTTCCGGTACAGCCAGTACCTGCTGCTGTTGCGCCAGTTGCGCCAGTAGTGGCACCTGTTACGTCCACCGCGCCTGCGCCCGACACTGCCGCCCCGGTTGCCGGTGCTGGCAAAGTGAGCGTGCAATACACCGCTGATTGCTGGACTCAAGTGACCGACGGCACGGGCAAAGTGCTGTTTGGTGGCTTGAAGCGCAAGGGCGAAAATCTAGAAGTGAGCGGCAAGCCACCCCTGAGCTTGCGCCTGGGCTATGCCCGCGGTGCCCAGGTCAGCTATAACGGCCAGCCTGTGGATGTCGCTCCTTTCACCAGTGGCGAGACTGCTCGTCTGAAGTTGGGTCAATAAGTCATGCACGGCGAATCACCAATCAAACGTCGCGAATCGCGCAAAATCTGGGTCGGTAATGTACCTGTAGGTGGCGATGCCCCTATTGCTGTGCAGAGCATGACCAACAGTGACACCAATGACGTCGCTGCAACCGTTGCGCAAATCAACCGCCTGGAAGCCGCGGGTGTCGATATCGTGCGGGTTTCCGTGCCGGATATGGACGCAGCCGAGGCTTTTGGCCGGATCAAGCAACTGGTCAAGGTGCCATTGGTCGCCGACATTCACTTCGATTACCGCATCGCCCTGCGCGTTGCAGAGTTGGGTGTGGACTGCCTGCGCATCAACCCGGGCAACATCGGTCGCGAAGACCGTGTGCGGGCGGTGGTTGATGCAGCCCGCGATCGCGGTATTCCGATCCGAATCGGCGTCAACGCCGGTTCCCTGGAAAAAGACCTGCAAAAAAAATACGGCGAACCGACGCCTGCCGCTCTGGTCGAATCGGCACTGCGCCACGTTGAGCACCTTGAACGCCTGAATTTCAAGGACTTCAAGGTCAGCGTAAAGGCCTCCGACGTGTTTATGGCGGTTGAAGCCTACCGTCTGCTGGCCAAGGAAATCGTCCAGCCGCTGCATCTGGGCATTACCGAAGCCGGTGGTTTGCGTTCAGGCACAGTGAAATCTGCCGTGGGCCTAGGTATGCTGCTCGCCGAAGGAATTGGCGATACCATCCGCATCTCCCTGGCAGCAGACCCGGTTGAGGAAGTAAAAGTCGGTTACGACATCCTCAAGTCCTTGCACCTGCGCTCGCGCGGCATCAACTTTATCGCGTGCCCGAGCTGCTCGCGGCAGAACTTCGACGTGGTGAAAACCATGAACGAACTTGAAGTTCGCCTCGAAGACCTGCTGGTGCCGCTGGATGTTGCCGTGATCGGTTGTGTGGTCAATGGCCCTGGCGAAGCCAAGGAAGCCCATGTGGGGCTCACCGGTGGTACACCCAACCTGATTTACATCGACGGCAAGCCGTCGCAGAAACTGACGAATGACAATCTGGTGGATGAGCTCGAAAGACTGATCCGGCAGAAGGCGGCCGAAAAGGTCGAAGCTGACGCAGCCGTTATCGCGCGCGGCTAACCAGACGAATAAAGGATTTATTGTGAGCAAGTCTTTGCAAGCCATTCGTGGCATGAACGACATCCTGCCGGAGCAGACGCCTCTGTGGCGCTACTTCGAGAGCAAGGTTTCGCGTTTGCTGGATAACTACGGTTACAAGCAGATCCGCATGCCAATCGTCGAATTCACCGAGCTGTTCAAACGCTCGATCGGTGAAGTGACCGATATCGTCGAAAAAGAGATGTACACCTTCGAGGACCGCAACGGCGATTCGCTGACGCTGCGTCCTGAGGGGACTGCGGCGTGCGTGCGTGCGGTGCTTGAGCACGGCATCACCGGCGGTGGCCAGGTGCAAAAACTCTGGTACATCGGCCCGATGTTCCGTCACGAGCGCCCGCAAAAAGGCCGTTATCGCCAGTTCCACCAGATTGGCGTCGAGGTGTTCAACCTCGATGGTCCGGACATCGATGCCGAACTGATCGTGCTGACCTGGCGCCTGTGGGGCGAGCTGGGTATCCGCGATGCGGTCAAGCTCGAACTCAACAGCCTGGGCACCAGCGAAGCCCGTGCGCGCTATCGTGCGGCCCTGGTCGAGTATTTGTCCTCGCGTCTGAGCGAACTTGACGAAGACAGCCAACGTCGCCTCAAGTCCAACCCGCTGCGTGTGCTCGACACCAAGAACGCCGATACCCAGGCGGTTCTGGTGGATGCACCGAAACTGGTGGACTACCTGGACGAAGAGTCCCGCGTGCATTTCGAGGGCCTCAAGGCTCGCCTCGATGCCGCCGGCATCCCGTACACGATAAACCCGAAGCTGGTTCGTGGCCTGGACTACTACAGCAAGACCGTATTTGAATGGGTAACCGACAAACTGGGCGCCCAGGGCACCGTGTGTGCGGGCGGTCGTTATGATGGCCTGGTCGAGCAGATGGGCGGCAAGCCTACTGCCGGTGTCGGTTTTGCCATGGGCATCGAGCGCCTGATCCTGCTGCTCGAAACCCTTGAGCAGATCCCCGAAGAAATCGCACGTCAGGTCGATGTTTACCTGTGTGCTTTCGGCGAAGCCGCCGAACTGGCAGCCCTGGCTTTGAGCGAACGCGTTCGTGATCAACTGCCAAACCTGCGCCTGCAGATCAATGCCGGTGCGGGCAGCTTCAAAAGCCAGTTCAAAAAGGCTGACAAGAGCGGTGCACTGTTTGCGCTGATCCTGGGTGACGACGAATTGGCCCAGCAAGTGGTAGGTGTAAAACCCCTGCGTGGCCAGGGCGAACAACAAACGATTGCCTGGGATGCTCTAGCCGAGCACTTGGCCACCTGCATCGTGCAGGGTTGAAGCTGCAAAACAGCCGATTTAGCGAATAAGGAGTGTTGGGGTGTCGAGTAACGAAGATGATCAGCTGGGCGAGTTGAAAGACTGGTGGCAGCGCAACGGCAAACCCCTGCTGACTGGCGGCTTGCTTGCGCTGGTAGTGGTGTCCGGCTGGCAGCTCTGGCACAAATATCAGGCGAATCAGTCGCAAGGTGCGTCGGTTCTCTACCAACAATTGCTTGAAACCACGCTCACCCCTGACGGCAAGCCGGATGTGGCCCGCGTGGCGGATCTGGCCAACAAGCTGAAAAGTGAATACGCAGGCACTGCCTATTCGCAATTTGGCGGCCTGTTTGTGGCCAAGGTGGCGGTGGATAACGGCAAGCTTGATGACGCGGCTACCGAGCTGAAAGTCATTGTCGACAAGCCGGCCAATGCCACTCTGGGCGAAGTGGCGCGTCAGCGTCTGGCTCAGGTACTGGCCGCACAGGGCATGGTTGACGATGCCCTGAAGCTGCTGGAAGGCGACTCGGACAAGGCATTCCTGGCCAGCCGTGAAGAACTCAAGGGCGACCTGCTGGTGCAGCAGGGCCGTACTGACGATGCGCGTGCAGCCTACGAGAAGGCCAAGGCCGGATTGTCGGATGAAGCAGCAGTAGGCGGCTTGCAAATCAAGCTCGATGACCTGGCCAAAGGGGATGCGTGACGTGATGCGATGGAAACATGCAGCATTGCTGGCTCTGGTCGTTTTGGCCGCGGGTTGCAGCAGCAACAGCAAAAAAGAATTGCCACCGGCGGAGCTGACCGACTTCAAAGAAGAAGTCGTGCTGCAAAAGCAGTGGAGCCGCTCGATCGGTGACGGTCAGGGCAAAACCTACAACATGCTGGTTCCGGCTGTTGAAGGCAATAATATCTACGCTGCTGACGTAACGGGCGTGGTGATGTCTCTGGACCGCATGAACGGCGACGTTGAGTGGAAAAAAGACCTCGATCTGCCTGTTTCCGGCGCAGTTGGCCTGGGCTATGGCCTGGTCATGCTTGGCACCTTGCAAGGTGACGTGATTGCCCTGGATTCCAGCACAGGCGAAGAAAAATGGCGCTCTCGCGTTAACAGCGAAGTGCTTGCACCTCCTGCGACCAACGGTGATGTGGTGGTGGTACAGACTCAGGACGATCGTCTGATCGGTCTGGATGCTGACACCGGCAATCAGCGCTGGACGTATGACAGCACGCCAGGCGTGCTGACCCTGCGTGGTACGGGGGCGCCACTGGTGACCAATCACCTGGCCATCGGCGGTTTGTCGACCGGTAAAGTGGTCGCCCTGGATACCCGCAACGGCGTGCCTGTGTGGGAGCAACGTGTTGCCATCCCGCAGGGTCGCTCCGAGCTTGAACGCATTGTCGATATCGACGGTGGCCTGCTGTTGTCTGGCGGTACACTGTACGTCGCCAGCTACCAGGGCCGCATGGCGGCACTGGAAATGGAATCGGGTCGCGTGCTCTGGCAGCGTGATGCTTCCAGCTATGCAGGTGTCGCCCAAGGTTTCGGCAGCGTCTACGTCAGCCTGGCGTCGGGCACTGTAGAAGGCGTTGACGAGCGTTCGACCACCTCGCTGTGGAGCAATGATGCTCTGGCACGCCGCCAATTGTCGGCTCCAGAGGTCTTCTCCAGCTATGTGGCAGTCGGTGACATGGAAGGCTATCTGCACCTGCTCAGCCAGGTCGATGGTCGTTTCGTGGGCCGTACCCGCGTTGACAGTGATGGCCTTCGGGCACGTCCGCTGGTGGTCGGTGACATGATTTACGTGTTTGGTAACAGCGGCAAACTGGAAGCCCTGACCATTCGCTAAGGCGTCTATGCTTGAGGCTCTAGGGCCTCGGGCAGCCTTGCTCTGGCAAGGTTTGCGGCACATTTGTGCTGTTCCGAACTCTGGCCGCTGCCTTGCAGCGGCTTTTGTATTTTCTGAAATAACGAAGTGGAGAGCCGCATGGTTCCCGTAATCGCCCTGGTGGGCCGACCAAACGTCGGCAAGTCCACCTTGTTCAACCGCCTGACCAGGACTCGTGACGCCATCGTCGGCGACTTGTCCGGTCTGACCCGTGATCGCCAATACGGTGAGGCCAAGTGGCAAGGGCGTTCCTACATTCTGGTCGACACCGGCGGTATCTCCGGTGACGAGCACGGTATGGACGAAAAAATGGCCGAGCAGTCGCTGCTGGCCATCGAAGAAGCTGACGTCGTTCTGTTCCTGGTAGATGCAAAGGCGGGTTTCACTGCCGCTGACCAGATGATCGGCGAACACCTTCGCAAACGTAACAAGCGCTCCTACGTGGTGGCCAACAAGGTCGACAACATCGACCCGGACATGGCTCGCGCCGAGTTCGCGCCGCTGGGTATGGGCGATGCAATCCCGATCGCCGGTGCCCATGGCCGTGGTATCACGCAGATGCTGGAAATTGCCCTGAGCAACTTCCCGCGTGACGAAGAAGAGCCGGAAGACGGCGAAGAAGAAGTTGTTCTCGAAGGTGAGGAAGCCAAGCGCATTCCGGGCCCTAGCGAAAAAGACGGCATCAAGATCGCAATCATCGGTCGCCCGAACGTCGGTAAATCGACCCTGGTCAACCGCATGCTTGGTGAAGACCGGGTAATCGTCTATGACCAACCGGGTACCACTCGCGACAGTATCTACATCCCGTTCGAGCGTAACGACGAGAAGTACACGCTGATCGACACCGCCGGTGTGCGCAAGCGCGGCAAGATCCACGAAGAAGTTGAAAAATTCTCCGTGGTCAAAACCCTGCAAGCGATCAAAGACGCCAACGTGGTGATCTTTGTGATGGACGCCCGTGAAGGCGTGGTTGACCACGACCTCAACCTGTTGGGCTTTGCCCTGGAGGCCGGTCGGGCTCTGGTTATCGCGATCAACAAGTGGGACGGCATGACTCCTAGCGAGCGCGAGTTCGTCAAGGTCGAGTTGACCCGTCGCCTGTTCTTCGTCGACTTCGCCGATATCCACTTTATCTCGGCGCTGCACGGCACTGGCGTGGGTAACCTGTACCAGTCGGTGCAAAACTCCTTCAAGTCGGCGGTTACCCGCTGGCCGACCAACCGCCTGACCCAGATTCTGGAAGATGCGGTTAGCGAGCACGCGCCACCGATGGTCAACAGCCGCCGGATCAAGCTGCGTTATGCCCACTTGGGTGGTGCCAACCCGCCGATTATCGTGATTCACGGTAACCAGGTTGAGAAGGTGCCGAAGTCTTACGTCCGTTATCTCGAAAACACCTACCGTCGCGTCTTGAAGCTGGTCGGTACGCCGATCCGCATCGAGTTCAAAGGTGGCGAGAACCCGTACGAAGGCAACAAGAACTCGCTGACCGACCGTCAGGTCAACAAGAAACGTCGCATGATGTCGCACCACAAGAAAGCCGAGAAAAATCGCAAAGACAAGCGCTAACCGCGCAAGCTCAAAGCGTAATGAGAAAGGGTCCGAAAGGACCCTTTTTCGTGTCAGGCGTTTGGGCTATCCTCGGTGGGTCCTGTGCCGCAGTCAGTGCCGGGAACTCAACAGGGAACGGCCATGATCACCAGCAAGTTGCCGAACGTCGGCACCACCATCTTCACGCGCATGTCGCAGCTCGCGGCAGAAACCGGCGCACTCAACCTGTCTCAGGGGTTCCCTGACTTCGATGGCCCGCAGGCGTTGCGTGATGCAGTTGGCCAGCACATTGCCAGTGGCCATAACCAGTACTCCCCAATGACCGGCCTGCCTGCGTTGCGTCAGCAAGTGGCGGCCAAGATCGCCCGTAGCTATGGCGCACAGGTGGATGCTGACACTGAAGTGACCATCACCCCTGGCGCTACCCAGGCTATTTTCTGCGCCATTCAGGCCGTGATTCATGCTGGCGATGAAGTCATTGTGTTTGATCCGTGCTACGACAGCTACGAGCCTTCGGTCGAACTGGCGGGTGGCCGTTGTGTGCATGTGCAGTTGGGGCTGGATGACTTTTCGATAGACTGGCAAAAGCTTGAAGATGCGCTGAGCCCGCGCACGCGCATGATCATTCTCAACAGCCCGCACAACCCCAGTGGTGCCTTGATCAGCCGTGCCGAGCTTGACCAGTTGGCCCGCCTGATTGCTGATCGGGATATCTACCTCATCAGCGATGAGGTGTACGAACACCTGGTGTTCGATGGCGTGCCCCATGTCAGTGTTTTGTCCCATCCTGAACTGTACGATCGTGCATTCGTGGTCAGCTCTTTCGGCAAGACGTATCACGTTACGGGCTGGAAAACCGGTTATGTCGTGGCACCGCCGGCTCTGACCGCCGAATTGCGCAAGGTTCACCAGTACGTCAGTTTTTGTGGGGTCACTCCCCTGCAATATGCATTGGCTGACTTTATGAGTGCCCACCCCGAGCACGTTGAAGAGTTGCCCGGGTTTTATCAGGCCAAACGAGACCTGTTTTGTGATTTGCTGAGCCCATCGCGTTTTACTTTCAAACCGGTGGCAGGGACGTATTTCCAGTTGGTGGATTACTCCCAAATTCGTCCGGACCTCAATGATGTCGACATGGCGGTGTGGCTGACCCGTGAGCATGGTGTAGCCACCATTCCGGTGTCGGTGTTCTACCAGGCCCCGCCCGCAGGGCAACGGCTGGTTCGACTGTGTTTTGCCAAACGCGAGGAGACGCTGCGTGAAGCAGCAGAGAAACTATGCGTGATCTAAAGGGATTACCCGATTTAAACGTAGCGCTGGTGCAAACCACGCTGGCCTGGCATGACCGTCAGGCCAACTTCGATCATTTCGAAGAGTTGCTTGAGCAGGCTGTTGGCGCTGACCTGGTGGTCTTGCCTGAGATGTTCACCACCGGCTTCAGCATGGAGTCCAGTACCCTTGCTGAGCCCGAAAGCGGCCCGACCACCGAGTGGCTGCGCAAGCAGGCACAAAGGCTCAATGCCGTGGTGACGGGCAGCGTGATTGTGCTCGCGGCGGATGGCAGCCACCGCAACCGCCTGTTGTGGGCGCGTCCGGATGGCGAAGTGCTGCATTATGACAAACGCCACTTGTTCCGAATGGCCGGTGAGCATGAGCATTTCACTCCGGGTGAGCGTCAGGTCCAGTTTGAGGTCAAGGGCTGGCGTGTTCGCCCGCTGATTTGCTATGACCTGCGCTTCCCGGTGTGGAGCTGCGACCCCCATGACACCGACCTGTTGCTGTACACCGCCAACTGGCCGGGTGCGCGGCGGTTGCACTGGAACCGCTTGCTGCCGGCGCGGGCCATCGAAAACCTGTGTTATGTCGCGGCGGTGAACCGGGTGGGCACGGACGGCAAAGGTCTGGTGTATACCGGGGACAGTCATATCCTCGATTTTCAGGGCGAGTCGCTGCTCAGTGCAGGGGAGGCGGATGGCGTATTTACCATGAGCCTGAATGCGGGCGAATTGGGTGCTTACCGCGAGCGCTTCCCGGCCAACCTGGATGCGGACAGTTTTGATCTGCGCTGATTTGTAGAAGCAGTTATCAGCTTGTGTGTACGACGTAAACCTGTGGGAGCGTGGCTTGCCCGCGATGGCATCACCGCGGTCTGCCTGCCAAATCGCGCCGCCTGAATCGCGAGCAAGCCCGCTTCCACAGGGGCTGGTGATTGCCGGTCATGATGCAATAAAAAGCCCCCAGGGTTCTCACCTTGGGGGCTTTTGCGTTTCAGGCCAACGTTTACGCGGCTTTCGCCTCGGCTTCGCTCAGGGAACGGTTCAGAGCGCTGAACAATGCCTTGAAGCTTGCCGTGGTGATGTTTTCATCAATGCCCACGCCATGCACGGCTCGGCCGCCATTGACCCGCAACTCTATATAAGCCGCAGCCTTGGCGTTGGTGCCAGCACCAATCGCATGCTCGTTGTAGTCCATTATTTCGGCATTGACCGGCAGGCCGGCTACCAGTGCTTCCAGCGCGCCGTTGCCTTTGCCGCTCCAGCGCAGATTGGTCTCGCCGTCACCTTTGGCCGAGACTTCGACTTCGACCGCACTGTGACCGTTCTCTTCCTGCAAGCGATGGCTGACCAGCGCGTAAGGAGTGTTGGCCTGCAAGTACTCGGTGCGCAGCAAGCTGTGAATCTGCTGAGCAGTCATTTCCAGGCCCAGACGGTCAGTTTCGCGTTGTACCACCTGGCTGAATTCGATCTGCATCCGACGTGGCAGGCTGATGCCATATTCCTGTTCCAGCAGGTAAGCGATCCCGCCTTTGCCCGACTGGCTGTTAACCCGAATCACGGCTTCGTAGCTGCGACCGATATCCGCCGGGTCGATCGGCAAGTACGGCACTTCCCACAGGGCGTCCGGTTTCTGCTGGGCGAAGCCTTTGCGGATGGCGTCCTGGTGCGAACCCGAGAACGCGGTGTGCACCAGGTCGCCCACATACGGGTGACGCGGGTGCACCGGGATCTGGTTGCACTCTTCGACAACCTTGCGCACGCCATCGATATCGGAGAAGTCCAGCTGCGGATCCAGGCCCTGGGTGTACATGTTCAGGGCCACGGTCACCAGGTCGACGTTACCGGTCCGTTCGCCGTTACCGAACAGGCAGCCTTCGACACGATCGGCGCCAGCCATCAGGCCCAGCTCGGTGGCGGCTACACCGGTGCCACGGTCATTGTGGGTGTGCAGGCTGATCAGCACGCTGTCACGGCGATTGATATTGCGGCCGAACCACTCGATCTGGTCGGCGTAGATATTCGGCGTCGCGCACTCAACGGTGGCAGGCAAGTTGAGGATCATCTTGTGCTCAGGCGTCGGGTTCCACACTTCGATTACCGCGTCACACACTTCCTTGGCGAACTCCAGTTCGGTGGCACTGAAGGTCTCTGGCGAGTATTCGAACGTCCAGTGGGTTTCGGGCTGCTGAGCGGCGTATTTGACGAACAGCTTCGCCGCGCTGACCGCAATTTCCTTGATGCCGTCCTTGTCCTGGTTGAACACGATGCGGCGGAAAGCAGGGCAAGTGGCGTTGTACAGGTGGACGATGGCCTTTTTCGCGCCGCGCAGCGATTCGAAGGTGCGGGCGATCAAGTCTTCGCGGCCCTGGGTCAGCACCTGGATAGTGGTGTCGTCCGGTATATGGCCGTCTTCGATCAGGGTGCGGACAAAGTCAAAGTCGGTTTGCGATGCCGCCGGGAACGATGCCTCGATTTCTTTAACGCCTACGCTGACCAGGGTTTTCCAGAATCGCAGCTTCTTTACCGCATCCATCGGCTCGATCAGCGACTGGTTGCCGTCGCGTAAATCGGAACTGCACCAGATCGGCGCCTGGGTGATGGTTTTCGACGGCCAGGTACGGTCGGGCAAGTCAATGACCGGGAAGGCGCGGTACTTGGAAGATGGATTCTTGAGCATGGTCATCAGGCTATCCTTAATATGCAGGCCTGCGATTCAGACGCGGCGAGCCGGAAAAAAACAAAGCAGAAGGCGAGGCACCGCAACTAGCTTTGCAGTCGTGCACTGACGAGGCAAAGGCTGCGATGTTGGCGAAGCAGAATGAGGACGTGAGGTGTGTTCATAGGCTCAACCCTAACCATTGGCGGGAAAGATGGCAAGCCTATAAAAAATATTGAGATAAATGCTCAATAAGACGAGAGATGCGCGTTTTTATAGCGCGTATTGATAAATGTCTTGCTCGATATTGCGTGATTTAAAGGGAGGGCTTGCCTCGCGTGCCACGAGGCATTTTCCCTTTTTGAGCGCTTCTCAGGGAGTGAAGGCACCAATGAAAATCGCCGGATCAACCCGCGCATCATTGAGGCTGACGTTCCAGTGCATATGCGGGCCCGTGGCCCGACCTGTCGCGCCAACCTTGCCCACCACATCGCCACGGGCCAGTTGCTGGCCCACGCGGGTGTCGATTTTCGACATATGGCAGAACATGCTGATAAAGCCCTGGCCGTGATCCACAAACACCGTATTGCCATTGAAGAAGTAATTGCCGATCAGGATTACCTTGCCCGCTGCCGGGGTTTTGATCGGTGTACCAGCAGGTACGGCGAAGTCGAGCCCGGCGTGAGGGTTGCGCTCTTCGCCATTGAAGAAGCGGCGCACGCCGAACTTGCTCGACAGCGGGCCATTGACCGGTTTGTCCAGCAACAGGTTGCTCGGCGTGTTGGGGCTGAAGGTGCGGTAGGCCTTGATCTGGATCGCCAGCTCGTTGTCGATGCGCTTGATATCGGCCGGGTCGGGATTGACCTGACGCTTGTTTTTCAAGGTGATGTGTTGCTCGGGGTATTTTTTGCTGCCCACCGCAAAGCTCAGGTTGCGCCCGCCGGAGGTGATCTGCTGGCTACCGGGTTTGACCGTTAACGGGATGCCGACAATCGCCCGCCAGGTGTCCTGTTCCTTGATCACCATGACCGGCTTGCCGTCATAGCTGGCCTTGGGCGCCTGGGCGCCGCTGCCCAGTTCAATCACGGCCACCCCTCCGGGCACCGGTTTGTTCAGCAGGCGGGTGATATAGCTGTCAGCCGCCTGAGCATTGAAAGTCAGGCACAGCAACAGCACGGCAGAGAAAAAACGTGGCATTGGTTAATCCAGTAAAGAAAGGGTGACAGGCGTGAGGTGATTGTCCTCAACGCGCACTTGCAGTTCGCCTTCGCCCAGCCTGGCGGTCAAGCGCTGACCGTTTTGCGTTTGCGCGGCCCGGCGAACGGCATTGCCCTTTTCATCGAGCAGGATGCTGTAGCCACGGCCCAGGGTCGCCAGCGGGCTGACCACATGCAGGGTTTGCATCTGGTTTTGCAGCTGCATGCGGCGCGCCTTGAGGCCTTCGCGCATGGCCCGGGGCAAGCGCTCGGCCAGGCTGTCCAGACGCTGGCGCAACATGGCCAGCTGACGCCCCGGATGTTGT
>NZ_WIVQ01000307.1:0-288 GCF_009600545.1 Pseudomonas sp. FSL R10-1339
ACCTCGTTGTGGACCCACGATTCTTTCGGCAGCTCGAAGGGGTGCAGGTGCGAGCCCAACCTCTCGTAACCCCCTCATGGATACCGACGCTACGCAATCTGGGGCGAGACCACCGCAAGCTCCTCATCGTCGATTCCAAGGTCGCCTACATCGGTGGGTACAACATCGGCTCCCTCTACGCCGACCGCTGGCGTGACACCCACGCTCGTATTACCGGGCCTGCCGTCGGGGAGCTCGAAAACGTCTTTGTTGACATGTGGAATCAACGCCCCAGGGGGGCCCTCATCT
>NZ_WIVQ01000308.1:0-286 GCF_009600545.1 Pseudomonas sp. FSL R10-1339
TTATTTATGCTCTGCATGAAAATACTTATCGTATTAATCTGGTGTGGTTTGGTTCGATTAATCTCATAAAGCAGGTAAAACATGACTCCGATAACAAAAACTGCACCGGATGACGACATCGATATTGAGATGGAAGCCCTGAAAGACAGCGCCGCCAGCCAGCGTGCACTCGACTATTATTTGAAACCAGCTGTTTCCCAGCACTGTCTGGAGAAAAAAATATTCGTGGTCCGCAGTGATCTGAGCCATGAAGAAGCGTTGGTCAATGCGTGCGATTACCTGCGTT
>NZ_WIVQ01000309.1:0-285 GCF_009600545.1 Pseudomonas sp. FSL R10-1339
GGCTAGATTCACACCCGATTCCGCTGTGGCTCTTCTCAACGGGAGCTCTGAGGCGTAGCCTTGAAAGACTACGTACGGAGGCGCCACCTCCCCATAGATTCCAAAGGAGCATCATGAGCTACAACGTACCCAACGTAAAGTTCCACGACGGCCAATCCATTCCGCAGCTGGGCTACGGCGTGTGGCAGGTTGAGGACGGGGTCGCCGAGAAGGTTGTGGGCACCGCCCTGGAGACCGGCTACCGTCACATCGATACCGCCGCTATCTACGGCAATGAGGCGGGCG
>NZ_WIVQ01000310.1:0-285 GCF_009600545.1 Pseudomonas sp. FSL R10-1339
TGCCGAGCGCGGCGCGCTGTGGAATGCCGCCGAACTGGCCGAGAACCGGAAGGATTCGCGGATGGCCCGCGAATGGATCGTGGCCCTGCCTGCCGAACTGGATGCTGGCCAGCGCCGGGAGTTGGCTGTTTCCTTTGGTGCCGAACTGGCCCGCCGGTACGGCGTGGCCGTGGATGTTGCTATCCACGAACCCGACCGCGAGGGCGACAACCGCAATCATCACGCGCACATCCTCACCGCCACCCGGCGCGTGAGTCGAGGCGCAGCGGGCGAGCTGGTCATGGG
>NZ_WIVQ01000311.1:0-282 GCF_009600545.1 Pseudomonas sp. FSL R10-1339
GTGACATGAAAATGCCAAAACCTTGAGCTAACATGAAAATGTTAGAAACCTTAGGATAAACGGGTGAATGGTACGTCTACCATTATTCTTAGGATCCTACATATGGCCAACAGCAATGAAATTGTCAGCCACTAAGAGTGTACTGGTCCCATTGCCTCGAACCATACTTGGATAACGTGCGCTACAGGCGTGGGTGTCAAAACCCAATTCGTGTGAAAGGTGAAAACCTTTAAACCGTAGAAGGTATTAGATACCTTAAGCTTAGGAGAGAGGTGGCCAACC
>NZ_WIVQ01000312.1:0-282 GCF_009600545.1 Pseudomonas sp. FSL R10-1339
TTAAAGGACACGACCAAGCAGTTATTTCATTGTTAAATGGAGATGTGGATGCAGCAGCTGTATTTAATGATGCACGTACAGTTGTGAAAAAAGATCAACCAAATGTATTTAAAGATACTAAAATATTAAAACTCACTAAACCAATTCCTAATGATACGATTTCAGTACGTCCTGATATGGATAAAAAATTCCAAGATAAATTGAAAAAAGCTTTTAAAGAAATTTCTAAAACTAAAAAAGGTCATAAAATCATTAGCGAGGTATATTCTCATGAAGGAGATG
>NZ_WIVQ01000313.1:0-281 GCF_009600545.1 Pseudomonas sp. FSL R10-1339
CCCAGGCGTTGGGGATGGACTTCCACCGCGACGAAAACGGCCAGTTCATCATCCTGCCAAAAGGGATGAAGGCAGTCAGCGGGTGGACGTTCGAGAATGGCAGCCGACAGGCAGTGAAGTTGGAGAAGTAGGCTATGACGGAGATCGAGAAGGCCTTGCTAGACGCCTTGGAGAGTTTACAGAGCGAGCACGAGCAGCAGCTGAGCAGTTTCGCCGAGACCTTGCAAAGTATGCGGATCGAGCACGCGAAGGGCTCGAAGCTGTGGGCCGAAGCTGCCGCG
>NZ_WIVQ01000314.1:0-281 GCF_009600545.1 Pseudomonas sp. FSL R10-1339
TCGTATGACCTCACTGCATTGGGATTACCCGCTCCCATGTTGGCAGGAGAGATGAGCGATGATCTGGTACTCACGATCGGAACACTGTCGAAACTGTTTTGGGGTGGTCTGAGAATCGGATGGTTGAGAGCCAGTTCGACGCGCATTCGGCAACTGATCGAGCGTCGCAAGGCGGAGGATCTTGCCAGCCCCATATCAACCCAGGTGGTTGCCACCAACCTGATGACGCATGTGGGGGAAGCGCGTCGAGAGCGACGAGCGCTCTTCAAGCCGGCCGGGGG
>NZ_WIVQ01000315.1:0-280 GCF_009600545.1 Pseudomonas sp. FSL R10-1339
TAGCCAGATTATGACCTTCTAGGCTCAAAGGATAGGTGTAAGTATCTGATTTTAAGGAATTTTCCTCATGACTCAGAGAGCGACGGTTGCCCTTGGCAAGCGAATCAAGGAGTTACGACTAGCCAAAGGATGGACACAAGCAGAGTTAGCGGAAGTCTTGGGATGTGAAGCGATGACGGTTAGCCGTTATGAGCGAGGTGAATATGTAGTGGTCAACTCATCCCGGACACGGTTTTGAGTTTTTCTTCCGTTTTCGCTGGGGCCAATCCATCGTTAAATT
>NZ_WIVQ01000031.1:0-50316 GCF_009600545.1 Pseudomonas sp. FSL R10-1339
TGCCAGCAACCCGACACGGCCATCGCTTTGCGCCACCAGCGTTTGCAGGCGCTTGCGCGCCGCCTCGGCAAAGGGCTCGGCGGGCCGGCCTTTTTTGCCCGTCTCCGGGGCATTGAGGCCGATCATGCGCACGCTGCGGCCATCCTTGAGACGCAGGGTGTCGCCATCGGTCACCCGCTCCACCGTGGCGTAGGCCACAGCCCCTGGCGCCGGGCACAGCGGCGCGGCCGAAACACTGGCCAGCCAAATCGCAGGCACAAAAAAGGCGCCCGCAAGGGACGCCTTTTTCAATAACCTGGCCAGACCCAAAAGCCTGCCCATGGTCATGCGCCTTACTCGGCGGCTTTTTTCGTAGCGCCGAAAGCACCGAAACGAGTTTTGAAGCGATCAACACGACCGCCAACGTCCAGAGTTTTCTGCTTACCGGTGTAGAACGGGTGGCACTCGTTGCATACGTCGGTGCCCAGTGGCTTGCACAGGTTCGAACGAGTTTCGAACTTGTTGCCGCAGCTGCAAGTTACCAGGATTGTTTCGTACGCTGGATGGATATCGGCTTTCATGGGGTATTCCTCTAGCGTGCCGCCACTCAACACCATTGTTGAATACCGCACGTAAAATTAGGGCGCCGATAATACCAGACCTTTGCATTGACGCAAGCGGCAAAGCATGATCCGCCTGCAAGTTTCACAGTTCATTGACCTGCCTTTTAGTCCCGCGCGGCGTTGTCTGCTAGGCTCCGGGCCATCTTTGCCGTTCATCACTTGAGAGCTCCGCGTGCCCGACGCCATTTTGCGCCTTGCCCTGCCTTCCCCCTTGCGCCGCCTGTTTGATTACCGGGCGCCTGCTGGCGTGCTGCGCAGTCAATTACAGCCCGGCATGCGCCTGCGGGTACCGTTCGGACGACGGGAGATGATTGGCATACTGGTCGAGGTGGTCGACCACAGCGAAGTACCAGCCGAAAAGCTCAAGCCCGCCATCGCACTGCTCGACGCCACGCCGCCGCTGCCCGCCTCTTTATTCAAGCTGTGCCTGTGGACGTCGCAGTACTACCAGCACAGCCTGGGCGACACCCTGAGCTGGGCGTTGCCAGTATTGCTGCGCCAGGGTGAGCTGGCCGAAACGCGCCAGGAACGATTCTGGCAGATTGCCCCGGGCGCCCGGCTTGACGACCCCCGTGTTGCCCGCGCTCCACGCCAGCGTGAAGCACTGGCCACCCTCGCCCAACACCCCCACGGCGTGGCGCATCAACTGTTAAGCAAGTTGATGCTGAGCAAGGACAGCCTCGACCTGCTGCTGGCCAAGGAGCTGGTCACTGTCGAGATTCGCCGCCATGCACCCAGTGAGCGCCATGAACATTGGCTGGCTCAGCCCGAGTTGCCGCTCAACGACGAGCAACGCGCTGCCTACGAAGCGATTCGCGCAGGTTTCGACCACTTCCATGCCTTCCTGCTGGCCGGGGTCACTGGCAGCGGCAAGACCGAAGTGTATTTGCAATTGATCCGTGAAACCCTCCAGGCCGGCAAGCAGGCGCTGGTGCTGATCCCGGAAATCAACCTGGGTCCGCAAACCCTGGCCCGCTTCGAACAACGCTTCAATGCCCGTATTGCGCTGGTGCATTCTGCGGTCAATGACCGCGAGCGCCTGGAAAGCTGGCTGGCAGCCCGTGATGGCGAAGCCGACATTATTATTGGCACGCGTTCAGCGCTGTTCACCCCGATGAAAAACCCGGGGCTGATCATTATCGACGAAGAGCACGACGGCTCTTATAAACAGCAGGAAGGTTTGCGCTACCACGCCCGCGACCTGGCACTGGTGCGTGCCCGGCAGGAAAACATCCCCATCGTACTCGGCTCCGCAACGCCATCACTGGAAAGCCTGCACAACGCCTACACCGGCCGTTACGGCTTGCTGCGCCTGAACGAGCGTGCTGGCGGGGCCAAACAGCCTCGTTTTCTGCGCCTGGATGTGAAAAGCCGCCCCCTGGACAGCGGCATTTCCGGGCCGATGCAACAGGCCATCGGCCAGACCCTCGCTGCGGGCCAGCAAGTACTGGTGTTTTTGAACCGTCGAGGCTTCGCGCCGACATTGCTGTGCCATGACTGTGGCTGGATGTCTGAATGCCAGCGCTGCGATGCGCGCATGACCGTTCATCAGCGCTCTGGCGAGCTACGCTGCCATCACTGCGGCTACGTCGAGCGCGTTCCGCGCAACTGCCCGCAATGCGGCAAAGTCGACCTGCGGCCAGTAGGTGCCGGGACTGAGCGCGCCGAAGAGCGGCTGGGGATTCTGTTCCCCGACTACCCGGTACTGCGGGTAGATCGAGACAGCACCTCGCGCAAGGACGCGATGAACCAACTGTTTGCCACGATCCAGAAGGGCCAGCCGTGCATACTGATCGGCACACAAATGCTCGCCAAAGGCCATCACTTCCCCCGGGTGACGCTGGTATCGATCCTGGATGCCGATGGCGGCCTGTTCTCCGGCGACTTCCGCGCCAGCGAGCGCATGGCCCAGCTGATCGTTCAGGTCGCGGGCCGGGCCGGCCGGGCTGAAGAGCCGGGCAAGGTGATTATCCAGACCCATCTGGCCGACCACCCGCTGCTGATCCAACTGACCGAGCAGGGTTACTTCGCCTTCGCCGAACAGGCCCTGAGCGAACGCCGGGCGGCAGGGCTGCCGCCTTTCGCCCATCTGGCGCTGCTGCGCGCAGAAGCCCACAAACCGGGACAAGCCGAAGGTTTTCTGGATGAAGCCTGCAGCGAGGCTGAACGCCTGCTGGGTGAGCTGAACCTGGGGGGTATCGAGTTGCTCGGCCCCGTGCCTGCGCCAATGGAGCGCAGGGCCGGACGCTATCGTGCTCAACTACTATTACAGGCCAATGCCCGTGCACCGCTGCATCGTTTACTGAGCCAATGGCTGCTGGTCCTTGAGCAAATGCCCAGCGGTCGTCAGGTGCGCTGGTCGCTGGACGTAGACCCGGTAGACCTTTATTGAGTCACCTCATGACCACCGTGGGAGCGGGCTTGCTCGCGATGCAGACGACGCGGTACAACTTGAAAACCGCAGCGATGCCATCGCGAGCAAGCTCGCGCCCACCGTTTTGAAGTAATAACCGAACACCGCAGATCCATAACCCGCCTGCTAAGGTTGGCAAGGCCGACCTTGCAACGGATAATACCCAGTTTTTCCACCTGCGCACTGAAGCGCTACCGCGCTTGCGGTCGAAAGAGAAGACCATGAAAGACACCATTCGCCAGCTTATTCAACAAGCCCTAGCTCAACTCGTCACAGAAGGTGTGTTGCCTGAAGGCCTGACGCCAGCGATTCAGGTGGAAAACGCCCGTGACAAAACCCACGGCGACTTCGCCAGCAACATCGCCATGATGCTGGCCAAGCCTGCGGGTATGAAACCCCGTGATCTGGCTGAAAAAATCATCGCGGCACTGCCCGCCGATGAGCAGATCAGCAAAACCGAAATCGCCGGCCCTGGCTTCCTGAATTTCTTCCAGAACACCCAGGCCCTGGCTTCGCGCCTCGACGCGGCCCTGGCTGACGAGAAAATCGGTGTACGCAAGGCCACCCCGGCCATGCGTACCGTGATCGACATGTCCGCGCCCAACCTGGCCAAAGAGATGCATGTGGGCCACTTGCGCTCCACCATCATTGGCGATGGCGTGGCCCGTGTACTGGAATTCCTCGGCGACGAGGTGATTCGCCAAAACCACGTAGGCGACTGGGGCACCCAGTTCGGCATGCTGATGGCCTATCTGGAAGAAAACCCGATCACCAGCGACGAGCTGTCCGATCTGGAAAACTTCTACCGCGCCGCGAAAAAACGCTTTGACGAGTCCCCGGAGTTCGCCGACCGTGCCCGTAGCCTGGTGGTCAAGCTGCAAGCCGGTGACCCGGACTGCCTGGCACTGTGGACCAAGTTCAAAGACATCTCACTGTCGCACTGCCAGAAAATCTACGAGCAGTTGAACGTTAAACTGACCATGGCTGACGTAATGGGCGAAAGCGCCTACAACGACGACCTGATCAACGTGGTCAACGACCTCAAGGCCAAGGGCATGCTGGTCGAGAGCAACGGCGCCCAGTGCGTGTTCCTCGATGAGTTCAAGAATGCCGAAGGCGAACCGCTGCCCGTCATCATCGTCAAAGCTGACGGCGGCTATCTATACGCCACCACTGACTTGGCAGCCATCCGCTATCGCAGCGGCGTATTGAAAGCCGATCGCGCCCTGTACTTCGTCGATCAGCGCCAGGCCCTGCACTTCCAGCAGGTGTTTGCGGTTGCGCGCAAGGCCGGTTTCATCACCCATCCGATGGAAATGGAACACATGGGCTTCGGCACCATGAACGGCGCCGATGGCCGTCCATTCAAGACCCGTGATGGCGGTACGGTTAAACTCATTGACCTGCTCAACGAAGCCAAAGAACGTGCCTACACGTTGGTTAAAGAGAAAAACCCGGAGTTGCCTGAAGACGAACTGCGTGCCATCGCCAAAGTTGTCGGCATTGGCGCGGTGAAATACGCCGACCTGTCCAAGCACCGCACCAGCGACTACAGCTTCAACTTCGACTTGATGCTGAACTTTGAAGGCAATACCGCACCTTACCTGCTGTACGCCTACACCCGCGTTGCGGGCGTGTTCCGTAAACTGGGCAAGGGCTTTGAAGAAGTGCAGGGCCAGATCGTGCTTGAAGCCCCGCAAGAACAGGAACTGGCTGCCAAGCTGGCGCAGTTCGGCGAGGTGCTGAACAACGTGGCCGAAAAAGGCACGCCTCATACCCTCTGTACTTACCTGTACGAAGTGGCCGGCCTGTTCTCCAGCTTTTACGAGAACTGCCCGATCCTGAGCGCCGAAGACGAAGCACAGAAACAGAGCCGCTTGCGTCTGGCGGCACTGGCAGGCCGTACCCTCAAGCAAGGCCTGGAACTGCTGGGTCTGGAAACCCTGGAGCGCATGTAAGTTGGCCGCCAAGAAGAAACCAGTACCCAAGCGTGGTGCCAGCCGGTATCAGGCGCCCGCCAAAAAGCCGATCCCGGGCTGGCTATGGATGGCCATCGGCCTGACCGTGGGCGCCTTTATCGTGTTTCTGATGAAGCTCGAACCCGGCCAGGGTGATGACGTCAAACGGGTCAAGCAGGAGCAGCAGAAAGCCACGAAAGTGGCCGAAGCCAACAAGACCGCGCCGAGCCCGACTCAGCCGGCCAAGCCCAAGTACGACTTCTATACCTTGCTGCCCGAGTCTGAAGTGCTCGTGCCGCCAGAAGCCGTGCCCGAGAAGACCCTGCCTACACCACAAACCGCGCCGCTGGCACCGGTAACACCGGCTGAAGCAGCCAAAATCGACACCGCCCGCGCCCAGGCAGCCTTGAGCGGAATCACTCCGCCTCCAGCGCCACCTGTCGTCAAGGCGGCACCGGTTACCAAGTTCTTCCTGCAAGCGGGCTCGTTCCGCAAACAGGCCGATGCCGAAAAAGTACGCGCGCAAATCATCCTGCTGGGCCAGACCGCTACGGTTGAAGCCGGCACGGTGAAAGACGAAACCTGGTACCGGGTGCTGGTTGGCCCGTTCAGCAATCGCGACCAGTTGACGGTGGCCCAAAAGCAATTGGCGGGCGGCGGTTTCAACAACCTGTTGTTGCAACAGCGCCGCTGACAGCAGCCGCTCCCACGGGATTACGCTACACCCTGTGGGAGCGGGCTTGCTCGCGATGGCATCACCGCGATCAGCCTGACACTGCGGGTCGTCTGCATTTCGAGCAAGCCCGCTCCCACAACATCTTCGCCAAATCCTGCCTCCCCGTTCATCCCCATTCCCTCCCCGCTGTTGAAAAATCCGCGACAACCCCCATATGTATTTCCATCAGGCATTTTCGCCCCGCTGCGTGGAGACTCTCCCTTGACCACCATCGTTTCAGTACGCCGCCACGGCAAAGTCGTCATGGCTGGCGACGGCCAGGTTTCTCTTGGCAATACCGTGATGAAAGGCAACGCGAAAAAAGTCCGTCGCCTCTATCACGGCCAGGTCATCGCCGGTTTCGCCGGTGCCACCGCTGATGCATTCACCCTGTTCGAACGCTTTGAAGGCCAGCTTGAAAAGCACCAGGGCCATCTGGTTCGCGCCGCTGTCGAGTTGGCCAAAGAATGGCGTACCGACCGCTCTCTGAGCCGCCTGGAAGCCATGCTGGCCGTAGCCAACAAGGACGCATCCTTGATCATCACCGGCAACGGTGACGTGGTTGAGCCTGAAGACGGCTTGATCGCAATGGGTTCGGGCGGTGCATTCGCCCAGGCAGCGGCCCGTGCCCTGCTGATGAAGACCGAACTGTCGGCCCGCGAAATCGCTGAAACAGCACTCGGTATTGCTGGCGATATCTGCGTATTCACCAACCACAACATCACTATTGAGGAGCAGGACCTCGCTGAATAAGTCACCTGCCGGGCCGCTTCAACGGCCCGTTTGTGAACCTTGATTCTGCTAGAGGAACGCCAATTATTATGTCCATGACTCCCCGCGAAATTGTCCACGAACTCAATCGCCACATCATCGGCCAGGACGACGCCAAGCGCGCCGTTGCCATCGCGCTGCGTAACCGCTGGCGCCGGATGCAACTGCCGGAAGAACTGCGCGTTGAAGTCACACCAAAAAACATCTTGATGATCGGCCCTACCGGCGTCGGTAAAACCGAGATCGCCCGTCGTCTGGCCAAATTGGCCAACGCACCGTTCATCAAGGTTGAAGCGACCAAGTTCACCGAAGTTGGCTATGTAGGCCGCGACGTCGAGTCGATCATCCGTGATCTGGCTGATGCTGCAATCAAGCTGCTGCGCGAACAGGAAATCGTAAAGGTTCGCCACCGTGCCGAAGACGCCGCCGAAGAGCGCATCCTCGACGCCCTGCTGCCTCCTGCCCGCACATTCGGCGAAGAAGCCGCCGTACCGCAGGATTCCAACACTCGCCAGCTGTTCCGCAAGCGTCTGCGTGAAGGCCAGCTGGACGACAAGGAAATCGAAATCGAAGTCGCCGATGCTGTTGGTGTGGACATCTCCGCGCCGCCTGGCATGGAAGAAATGACCAACCAGTTGCAAAGCCTGTTTGCCAACATGGGCAAAGGCAAGCGCAAGAGCCGCAAGCTGAAAGTCAAAGAAGCCCTGAAAATGGTGCGTGACGAAGAAGCCGGTCGCCTGGTTAATGACGAAGAACTCAAGGCCAAGGCCCTGGAGGCGGTCGAACAGCACGGTATCGTGTTTATCGATGAAATCGACAAAGTGGCCAAGCGCGGTAATGTCGGTGGCGCC
This sequence comes from Pseudomonas sp. FSL R10-1339, assembly GCF_009600545.1. Classification (NCBI taxonomy): domain Bacteria; kingdom Pseudomonadati; phylum Pseudomonadota; class Gammaproteobacteria; order Pseudomonadales; family Pseudomonadaceae; genus Pseudomonas; species Pseudomonas sp. FSL R10-1339. The sequence goes on from NZ_WIVQ01000031.1 coordinate 7,311, forward strand.
GATGTGTCCCGCGAAGGCGTGCAGCGCGACCTGCTGCCGCTGATCGAAGGTTGCACCGTCAATACCAAACTGGGCATGGTCAAGACCGACCACATCCTGTTTATCGCTTCCGGTGCGTTCCACCTGAGCAAGCCAAGCGACCTGGTGCCCGAGCTGCAAGGCCGTCTGCCGATCCGCGTTGAACTCAAGGCGCTGTCGCCACAGGATTTCGAACGCATCCTCAGCGAGCCGCACGCTTCGTTGACCGAGCAATACCGCGAGCTGCTGAAAACCGAAGGCCTGAACATCGAGTTCATGCCTGAAGGCATCAAGCGTCTGGCCGAAATTGCCTGGCAGGTGAACGAGAAAACCGAGAACATCGGTGCCCGCCGCCTGCACACGCTGCTTGAACGTTTGCTCGAAGAGGTGTCCTTCAGCGCCGGTGATATCGCCAGTGCGCAGAATGAGGAGCCTATCCGCATCGACGCCGAATACGTCAACAGCCACCTGGGCGAACTGGCCGAGAACGAAGACCTCTCGCGCTACATCTTGTAAGCCCTTTGCACCTGTAGCCGCTCTCAGCGGCTACAGCGCTTGTGCAATGACCTAAGGTTATGACCATGATCCCCAGTGCCATCAACCTGCACAAAGCTTCTAAGACCCTCACCCTCAAATACCCGTCCGGCGAAGAGCACCACCTGCCGGCCGAGTTTCTGCGCGTGCACTCGCCGTCTGCCGAGGTCCAGGGCCACGGCAATCCGATTCTGCAATTTGGCAAGATCAATGTCGGCTTGAGCAAGATCGAACCCGCAGGCCAGTACGCGTTGAAACTGACCTTCGATGACGGTCACGACAGCGGGCTGTTTACCTGGGACTACCTCTACCAGCTTGGCGTGCGCCAGCAAGAGCTGTGGGCGGATTACTTGCAGGAACTGAAAAAAGCCGGCAAGTCCCGCGACCCTTCGGTGTCGGTGGTCAAATTGATGCTCTGAGCCGGCTGCAGCTTTTTTGTAGCCGCTGAGGCTGCGCCCGGCGGCGAAGCCGTCGTAGAACCATCCACTCCGGTTATTCAGATGCACTGCGTTTACCGGATTTACGACGGCTTCGCCGCCGGGCGCAGCCTCGCGCGGCTCGTCAGCGGCTACAAAGTGGAAGTCGTTCCCTTGGCATCAACCGCTGGCGCTTTAGGCGCTACTGGTTTCTTGGCCGCAGGTTTTTTGGCGGCCGGTTTGGCGGCTGCTGGCTTGCTCGCGGCCGCAGGAGCTTTAACAGCAGCGGGCTTGGCTGCAGGTTTGGCTGCAGGTTTGGCCGCAGGCTTGGCAGCCGCTTTGGCAACCGCAGGTTTTGCCGCAGCCTTGGCCGGTGCCGCCTTGCTCGCAACCGGCGCCTTGCTGGCCGCAACTTTGGCAGCCGCCGCAGTCAGCTTCTCGATATGCTTGGTCAGGGTCTCGACCTTGGCATGCAACGCCTTGACCTCATCACGGCTGGGGACACCCAAGCGGGTAATGGCGCTATTAAGGCGCTTGTCGAAAGCCTCTTCGAACTCGCCCCACTTTTCCAGGGCCAGATCCTTGACATCTTCAACCCGCGAGCGCGCGGACGATGTCGACGATTTAACGCCCTCGGCCACTTTGTGCCCGGCATCCTTGGCCAGTTTTTCGGCCTTTTCGCCATCCTTGACCAGGGTGTCGAAGAGCTTGCTGCCATCGGTATCAATTTTCGAGTACACACCCAAACCAGCCAGCCAGATTTTTCGTGAGTACTCTTCCACCTTGCCTACCCAGGTGTTGCTGTCTTTAGCAGTCGGTTTTTTCGCAGCCATCGTGTTCCCCTCAATGTCATGTCGCGACGCCGGAGAGCAGGATCGTCGAATCATCAAGATGAACAAAGGTGCTCACCTGCATCAGGTTTAGACGTTAAACCGCCTTGTATCAAGGGCGCGGCCGCTATTAGACCGGCAACACGACTACGCCAGCGCCTTATCCAGCGAGCGTTCGATTTCCGACTGGATCATGCCGCTCATCGCCGACATCAACAGGCCCAGTTCCACATCGACCTTGACGTTGTTGTCGCTGATTAGCAGGGTGCCATTCACTCCCGAGCGCTTCAGTTTTACCGTGTCGCCCGCCCAGGTAGGGGTCAGGCCATACTGGCTGGCCAGTTTCTCGACCAAAGGACGGGCTTTTTCCCGTGCGGCCTCAAGGCCCAGACTGTGGGTACGTTCAACGCTGATACGCGCCATGGCGTGGCTCCTGATAAATAAAGCCGCCACTATACATTCACCCTCGCCAAGACAAAGCCGGCCACCGGGATTAGAATGGCCAGCATTCTCTTTTGGTGACAGCGATATGACTGATCAGCGCAAAGGCAGCGATGCCGAACCCACCACTCACTTCGGCTTCAAAAACGTACCGGAAAGCCAGAAGGCCGAGAAAGTCGCCGAGGTTTTCCACTCTGTAGCCGGCAAATATGACCTGATGAACGACGTTCTGTCAGGCGGCATGCACCGTCTGTGGAAGCGTTTTACCATCGAGCTGTCCGGCGTACGCCCGGGCAACAAGGTGCTGGACATCGCTGGCGGTACCGGCGATCTGGCCCGCAAGTTCTCCCATCTGGTTGGCCCTACCGGCCAGGTCGTGCTGGCTGATATCAACGCGTCCATGCTTAAAGTCGGCCGTGACCGCCTGCTGGACAAGGGCGTAGCCGGCAATATCGAGTTCGTTCAGGCCGACGCTGAAAAGCTGCCGTTCCCGGACAACTATTTCGATTGCGTGACCATCGCTTTCGGCCTGCGCAACGTGACCCACAAGGAAGACGCCCTGCGCTCCATGCTGCGCGTGCTGAAGCCGGGCGGCCGCCTGTTGGTACTGGAGTTCTCCAAGCCGACCAACGCGCTGATGTCCAAGGTCTACGACACCTACTCGTTCGCTTTCATGCCGATGGTGGGCAAGCTGATCCTCAACGACCCGGAAAGCTATCGCTACCTGGCAGAATCGATCCGCATGCACCCGGACCAGGAAACCCTGAAGTCGATGATGGTCGAGGCCGGTTTTGACCGCGTGACCTATCACAACATGACCTCAGGTATCGTCGCCCTGCATCGCGGCATCAAGCCCTGATGTTGCTGCGCGGCCTTCTCGCCAGCGTCGAACACGGCGTCAACCGCGTATTGCGGCTGGACAGCACGGCCCTGGCGCGTTTGCGCCCCTTGACCGGCAAGTTGATTGCCGTCGATTGCGCCAGCCCTTCGCTGCACCTGTTTATTCTGCCCAGCGAAGAAGGCCTGATGCTGGCGAGCCAATGGGCAGCCGAGCCTGACTGCACCCTGCGCGCGCCTGCCTCCAGCCTGTTGCGCCTTGCTCTGAGCAAGGACAAGAGCGCCATCCTGCACAGCCCTGAAGTCGAACTCGAAGGCGACAGCGCTGTGTTGATGGAATTGGCGGCGGTGCTGCAAGACCTGGAACTGGATTGGGAGTATGAACTTTCGAACTGGATCGGGCCTGTGGCAACGGCATTGATCGGTGGCCATGTACGCAGCCGCGCCAACTGGTATCAACAAGGTTTCGCCAGCATCAACCAGAACCTGGCCGAATACCTGAGCGAAGAAGCCCGCACTTTGGTCGGAGAACGTGAGGCGCAAGCGCGCTTTGACGAGCTGGACCAACTCAAACTCGACCTGGATCGCCTTGAGGCGCGCTTCGAGCGCCTTTGCCGATCCCTCAATTCCAGCGATAACGCATGAAGCTGCTTGCCATACGCCGTTTGTTCCGCATCCAGCGCGTCGTCATTCGCTACCGGCTCGATGACCTGCTGTTCGCCCTGCCCTTGCCGTGGTGGATGTTGTCCCTGCGCTATGCACTGCCGTGGCGCTGGTTCCCGCGCAAAAAACTGGAGCTGAGCCGCGGTGCCGCCCTGCGCCTGGCGTTGCAGGATCTGGGGCCGATTTTCATCAAGTTCGGCCAGATCCTTTCGACCCGCCGCGACCTGCTGCCCGCCGATATCGCCGATGAGCTGATGCTGCTGCAAGACCGCGTACCGCCGTTTGACCCGCAGTTGGCAGTCAAGCTGATCGAAGAACAGCTCGGTGCCCGGATCAGTGAAGTGTTCAGCCGTTTTGATATCGAACCACTGGCCTCGGCCTCGGTGGCCCAGGTTCACTCGGCCAAACTCAAGACCGGCGAAGAAGTGGTGGTCAAGGTTGTACGCCCGGGCCTCAAGCCGATCATCGGCTCCGACCTGGCCTGGCTGTTTATCCTCGCCCGCACTGCCGAGCGTTTGAGCGCAGACGCCCGCCTGCTGCATCCGGTGGATGTGGTCAGTGACTACGAAAAAACCATTTACGACGAACTCGATCTGTTGCGTGAAGCAGCCAATGCCAGCCAGCTCAAGCGCAACTTCGAAGGCTCGCCGCTGATGTATGTGCCGCAAGTCTACTGGGACTGGTGCCGCCCGAAAGTGTTGGTGATGGAGCGCATCTACGGGATCCAGGTCACCGACCTTGCGGCCCTGGCCGATCAGCGCACCGACATGAAAATGCTGGCCGAGCGTGGCGTGGAGATTTTCTTCACCCAGGTGTTCCGCGACAGCTTCTTTCACGCCGACATGCACCCCGGCAACATTTTTGTCAGCACCGTGAACCCGTGGGCCCCGCAATACATCGCCATCGACTGCGGCATTGTCGGCAGCCTGACCCCCGAGGACCAGGACTATCTGGCGCGCAACCTGTTCGCCTTTTTCAAGCGCGATTACCGGCGCGTGGCGCAGTTGCACATCGATTCAGGCTGGGTACCGGCGCACACCAAGCTCAACGAGTTTGAAGCGGCGATCCGCACCGTCTGTGAGCCTATCTTCGAAAAGCCGCTGAAGGAGATTTCCTTTGGCCAGGTGCTTATGCGCCTGTTCCAAACTGCGCGACGCTTCAATATGGAAGTCCAGCCACAGTTGGTGCTGCTGCAAAAAACCCTGCTCAATATCGAAGGCCTGGGCCGCCAGCTGTACCCCGACCTGGATTTGTGGAGTACCGCCCAGCCGTTCCTTGAGCGCTGGATGCGTGAGCGCGTCAGCCCCAAGACCCTGCTGCGCAACCTGCACAGCCAGGTCGAGCAGATCCCGCATCTGGCCGGCATGACCCGCGACTTGCTCGAACGCATGTCGCAGCCCCATGCCCATAACAAACAATTGGTCGTGCGCGAACCCCGTGACAGCTGGTTCCTGCGCCTGATCGGTGCCGGGCATCTGGCCGCTGGCGCATTACTGGCCAGTATTGGCCCGCTACACACTGCAGGCTATTGGCCTGCCGGCATAATGCTGGCCGTGGGCTTGTATCTGATCGTGCGCCGATAGCCAGCCCCGGTCGAGGCTGGCAAACTGTTAATTCACCAGGCCTCAGCCACAGGGCTGAGGCAGGTTGTCGGAGTCGAACATGAAAGACTGGCTGGACGAGATCAAATGGGACAACGACGGCCTGGTGCCGGCGATTGCCCAGGACCACAAAACCGGGCGCGTACTGATGATGGCCTGGATGAACCGCGAGGCACTGAGCCTGACGGCAACCGAGAACCGTGCCATCTACTGGTCACGTTCCCGTGGCAAGCTGTGGCGCAAGGGCGAAGAGTCCGGCCATGTGCAAAAGCTGCATGAAATGCGCCTGGACTGCGACGCCGACGTGATCATCCTGATGGTCGAACAAATCGGTGATATCGCCTGCCATACCGGCCGTCAGAGCTGCTTCTACCGCGTGTACGAAAACGCCGAGTGGAAGATCGTCGACCCGGTACTTAAAGATCCGAACGCCATTTACCAAGCAGGGCACTCCCATGACTGACACTCTGAGCCGCGTAGCCCAAGTGCTCGAAGCGCGCAAAGGCGCAACCCCGGACAGCTCCTATGTGGCCAGTCTGTACCACAAGGGCCTGAACAAGATTCTGGAAAAGGTCGGCGAAGAGTCGATCGAGACCATCATCGCCGCCAAGGACGCTGCCATCAGCGGTGATTGCAGCGATGTCATCTACGAAACAGCCGATCTGTGGTTCCATAGCATGATCATGCTGGCCCAGCTGGGGCAGCACCCTCAGGCCGTACTGGATGAACTGGAGCGTCGTATCGGCACCTCCGGCCATGTGGAAAAAGCCTCGCGGCCGTCCACCTAACCCTTATTTGCAAAGGAACAGATCATGGGCATTTTTGACTGGAAACACTGGATCGTCATTCTGGTAGTCGTAGTCCTTGTCTTCGGCACCAAAAAACTGAAAAACCTGGGCACGGATGTCGGCGAATCGATCAAGGGCTTTCGCAAGGCCATGAACGACGACGAAAAGCCTGCCGAGCCCGTGGTTCCACCTGCGCAGCCAACCGCCGCGCCGCAGCCGCACACCACTTCGACCCTGAACGAGCCGCACACCATCGACGTGCAGGCGCAAAAAGTCGAAGAGCCGACCCGCAAAGACGTGTGAGCCAAAACTAATGTTCGGTATCAGCTTCAGTGAACTGCTGCTCGTCGGCCTGGTGGCCCTGCTGGTGCTCGGCCCCGAGCGCTTGCCGGGTGCTGCACGCACGGCGGGCCTGTGGATCGGGCGCCTGAAACGCAGCTTTAATGCGATCAAACAGGAAGTTGAACGGGAAATCGGCGCGGACGAAATACGTCGGCAGCTGCACAACGAACATATCCTGTCGATGGAAGAGGAAGCCAAGAAAATTCTGGCTCCGCTGCAGGACGCTGTGAAGCCGTTAACGCCCACCGAGCCACCTGTCAGTACCGCTCCCGTCGCACACCCAGAGTCTGCGAGCGCTGCGCCCGTGACCCTGAGCAAAACCGCGTCCGCCCCTGCGCCGCAACCGGCAGCGCCACACGACCCCACCCTGCCACCGCGAGCCCCTTAAGCGCATGAGCGATAAGCCTGAACACGACCAGCCAATGCCGCTGGTTTCGCACCTGACCGAGTTGCGTACCCGCCTGTTGCGCTGCATCGCGGCGATTTTCATCATTTTTGCCGGGCTGTTTGCCTTTACCCAGCAGATCTACACCCTGGTCTCCACGCCGCTGCGTGAATACCTGCCGGTGGGTGCAACGATGATCGCCACCGACGTGGCCTCGCCGTTCCTGACCCCGCTCAAGCTGACCATGATGGTCTCGCTGTTTATCGCCATTCCGGTGATCCTGCATCAGATCTGGGGGTTTATTGCACCGGGCCTGTACAAGCATGAAAAACGCATCGCCGTGCCCCTGCTGGTGTCGAGCATTTTCCTGTTTTACGCCGGCATGGCCTTTGCCTACTTCCTGGTATTCCCGCTGGTGTTCAAGTTCTTCGCCGCTGCCACCCCGGAAGGGGTTGCGATGATGACCGATATCAGCAGCTACCTTGATTTCGTCATGACCCTGTTCTTTGCTTTTGGCGTGGCCTTTGAAATCCCCGTAGCCGTAGTGCTGCTGGTGTGGATCGGCATCGTCGATGTGCAATACCTGCGCAAGATCCGCCCCTACGTGATTATCGGCTGCTTCGTGGTCGGCATGATCCTGACCCCGCCCGACATTTTCTCGCAAACCTTGCTGGCGATCCCGATGTGGATGCTGTTTGAAATCGGCATCCTGTTTGGCAGCCTGGTCAGCAAAAACAAGCGTGGCGATGACGCAGACGAGCAACCGGCCGATAACGACGCCCAACCGCCAGCACCACAAGCGTGAACCTGCTGCTCCTCGAAGAGGCTGATTTCATTGCCGCCGACCGCGTGATCCTGCGTGACCGGCGCCTGACGCATATGCAGGAAGTTCACCGTGCTGCAGTGGGCGACAGCCTGCGCGTGGGGCGCATTGGCGGGCTGATGGGCAGCGCCGAACTGGTGCGTCTGGAGGCCAAAGAGGCTGAGCTGGTTATCCACAGCCTGGACCTGCCGCCACCCGCCAAACTGCCACTGACCCTGCTGCTGGCGCTGCCGCGCCCGAAAATGCTGCGCCGGGTGCTGCAAACCGTAGCCTCGATGGGTGTGCCCAAGATCATTCTGGTCAACAGCTACCGGGTTGAAAAAAGCTTCTGGCAGACACCGTTTCTGGAGCCCGAAGCCATCCGTGAACAGTTGATCCTGGGGCTGGAGCAGTCCCGTGACAGCGTGTTGCCCGAGGTCATCATCGAAAAACGCTTCAAGCCGTTTGTCGAAGACCGCCTGCCGGCGCTGGTGGAAGGCACCCTGGGCCTGGTGGGCCACCCGGGGGATTACCCGGCCTGCCCGCGCGGGCTGGATGAGGCCGTAACCCTGGCCATCGGCCCTGAGGGTGGCTGGATCCCCTACGAGATCGACTTGCTGGCCAAGGCGGGCTTGCAGCCAGTGCAACTGGGCGCACGCATCCTGCGGGTCGAAACCGCCGTCACGGCGCTGCTCGCCCGCCTGTTCTAGACCGCTCTGCAGGGCGCTGCGGGCGCATTCCAGCCCCGCAGCAGCCCCTGACATTTGTGTAGCCTCTTTTCCTCCTTAAGATTTGCTCGCTCGAGCCGATGCAGTAGCACTTCAATATCACTCAAGAAGCCATGGACGGCTGTTATCGATGCCAATCGATCAAAAAAAGGAACTCGTCCATGAACCATTGGTTGACTGCCACACTAGGCAATATCAGTGTCAATCGTAAGCTCGGCCTGGGCTTCGGCCTTGTGTTGTTGCTGACCCTGCTCATCACCATCACCGGCTGGAAGGGGCTGACCAGCGTGATTGAGCGGGGCGACAAGCTGGCCAATATTTCCCAGGTCATCGCCCTGATCAAGGATTTGCGCATTGCCCGCGTCACCTACGACAAGAACAACGGTGAAAACGGCCCGGGCGAGGTCAATGACCTGCTCAACAAGATCGGTAACCAGCTGGTCGCCGCCAACAAGCTGATGGTCCAGGCCAATGACCTGAGCATGAGCAAGGACGAAATCAGGGCCGTCGAGCAGTACAAGAGCATCTTCGCCACTATCGATGAGGCGACCCGGGCACGCGAAGTCAGCAGGGCCAAGCTCGGTGCAACATCCGTCGCCGCCCTCAGCCAGATTGCCGGGATCGAAAAGGACGTGCTCCAGAGTGAAAACCTGGCCGAGTTCAACAGCGTCAACCAGGTCAACCGGTCGCTGTTGCAGGCCCGCTTCGAGGTGCGCGGCTACACCCACACCGGCGACATCGATGCCGCGGTGCCTGCCGTGGAAGCCATCGATCAAGCGCTGGCAGAACTGGCCAGCCTCAGTAAGCGACTGCCCGCTACCTATGCCCCTCAATTCGAGCAGGCCATCGCTTCGCTGAAGAACTACCGCGCTGCCTTTATCGACTTTCGCGATTCCCAAGTGAATAGCGACAAGCAATTATCACAACTGCAAGTACTGGGCGATGCACTGGTCGACCTGAGCAACAAACTGTCCCTGTCACAACTTGACCAACGGGATATCGATACCCGACACGCCAAAACCGCGCTGCTGGTCTGCGCATCATTGGCACTGGTGCTGGGCATTATCGCGGCCTGGATCATCACCTGGCAGATCGTTACGCCCTTGCGCGACACGCTCAATATTGTCCGGGCCGTGGCAGCCGGTGACCTCAGCCAGAGCCGCCCGACAACCCGCCGTGACGAACCCGGCCAGCTGCAACAGGCCATTGAAGTCATGCGCGGGGGCTTGCACGAACTGATCTGCGGGATCGGCGAAGGCGTTAGCCAAATTGCCAGCGCAGCGGAGCAGCTGTCTGCCGTTACCGGGCAAACCAGCGCAGGGGTCAACAGCCAGCGCATCGAAACCGATCAGGTCGCCACTGCCATGAATGAAATGGCCGCCACCGTGCATGAAGTCGCGCGCAATGCCCAGGAAGCGTCCAAAGCCGCGATCACCGCCGACCTGCAAGCTCAGGAGGGTGACACCGTGGTGGCCCAGGCCGTTGAGCAGATTGGCCGCCTGGTGGCGGAAGTGCAGCTATCCACTGATGCAATGGCACATCTGAAGCACGAAAGTGACAAGATCGGTAGCGTACTGGATGTCATCAAGGCTGTTTCGCAACAAACCAACTTGCTGGCCCTCAACGCCGCAATTGAAGCCGCCCGTGCCGGAGAGGCAGGTCGTGGTTTTGCCGTGGTGGCCGACGAGGTACGCAGCCTGGCGCAGCGCACGCAGAAGTCCACGGAAGAGATTGAAGTGCTGATCACGGGCCTGCAAAACGGTACGCAACAAGTATCCAGCAGCATGGACAGCAGCCGGTTGCTGACGGACAGCAGTGTAGAGTTGACCCGGCGGGCGGGTGAGTCTTTGAGCACCATTACCCGTACCGTATCGACCATTCAAGGTATGAATCAGCAGATTGCGGCCGCGGCCGAGCAACAAAGCGCGGTGGCCGAAGAGATCAACCGCAGTGTGGTGAATGTGCGCGACGTGTCAGAGCAAACTGCCACCGCCAGTAAGCAGACCGCCGCCTCCAGCATTGAACTCGCACGGCTAGGCACACAGCTGCAAACCCTGGTGGCCCGTTTCAAGGTCTGACCAGGAGCGGTGCGACTTTCGTCACACTAACGGCAACTGTCCTTCAGTTCCGGGCCACGACGCCGATGACCTGATACCCCTCCAAGGAGTATCACCATGTACCGTCAGCTGGCCCAACTGCTGGGCAATATCAGCGTCAACCGCAAACTCTGCCTGGGCTTCGGCCTGGTGCTGGTGCTGACCCTGCTGATTGCCGGCACGGGCTGGAACGGCCTGGTCTCGGTGATCGACCGGGGCGACAAGCTGGCCAACATTTCGAAAATCATCAGCCTGACCAAAGACCTGCGTATTGCCCGCCTCGAATATGAACGCCAGCCCGGGGAAAGCGCACTTGCCGGCGTTACCAACCAACTGAGCGAACTGGACAACGCACTGGCGTTGTCGCGCAAACAGCTGACCTCTCCCGACGACCTGGCCCTGGTTGAGCAGCAGCTCAACGCCGTGGCGGAGTACAAACGTGCCTTCGCCGACCTGATCCAGGGTACGCAGGCCAGTGATCAAGCCGTTGAACGCATGCACCAGCAGGGCAATGTCCTGATCGAGCAAAGCCAGAAGCTCTCGACCCTGCAGGCCACCAAACGCAACAACGAAAGCCGCCAGGCTACCAACCTGCTGATCGGCTGCACACTGCTGGCACTGGTACTGGGCATCATTGCTGCCTGGGTTATTACCCGCCAGATAGTCATACCGCTGCAACGCACCCTCAAAACCGTTGAGCGCATTGCAGCAGGCGACCTGACCCACGACCACCCGACCGACCGCCGCGACGAGCTGGGCCAGCTACAGCAAGCCATACAGCGCATGACTGCCGGCCTGCGGGAATTGATTGGCGGTATCAGCGACGGCATAACGCAAATCGCCAGTGCCGCCGAAGAACTCTCGGCGGTCACCGAGCAAACCAGCGCCGGGGTCAACAACCAGAAGGTCGAGACCGATCAGGTCGCTACCGCCATGCACGAAATGGCGGCAACCGTGCAGGAAGTGGCGCGTAATGCCGAAGAAGCTTCCGAGGCTGCGCTCGCGGCCGACCAGCAGGCGCGTGAAGGCGACACAGTGGTCGCGCAGGCCCTGGCCCAGATCGAGAAGCTGGCCATCGAAGTCGGCCACTCCACCGACGCCATGGGCCATCTCAAGCGCGAGAGCGACAAGATCGGCAGTGTGCTTGACGTGATCAAGTCCGTGGCCCAGCAAACCAACCTGCTGGCGCTCAACGCGGCGATTGAAGCGGCACGGACGGGTGAAGCCGGTCGCGGCTTTGCCGTGGTGGCCGATGAGGTACGCAGCCTGGCGCAGCGCACGCAAAAATCCACTGAGGAGATCGAAGAGCTGATTGCCGGGCTGCAAAGCGGCACCCAGCAGGTCTCCAGCAGCATGGACAGCAGCCGCGCCCTGACTGACAACAGCGTTGAGCTGACCCGTCGAGCAGGCGAATCACTGGGCAATATTACCCGCACGGTGTCTACGATTCAGGGCATGAACCAGCAGATTGCCGCAGCCGCCGAGCAGCAGAGCGCGGTGGCGGAGGAAATCAACCGCAGTGTATTGAATGTGCGTGATGTGTCTGAGCAAACCGCCGCCGCCAGCGAAGAGACAGCAGCCTCCAGCGTTGAACTGGCGCGCCTGGGTACGCATTTGCAGACATTGGTGGGGCGGTTCAAGGTTTAGAAACCTCTGCCCCTGTGGGAGCGGGCAAGCCCGCTCCCACAAAAGCAGGCAGGCCCTGCTCTTAAAGCACCTGACGCAAAAACGCCTGGGCGCGCAGGTCTTTGGGCGAGGTGAAGAAATCTTCCGGGGCGGAATCTTCCAGTAACTTGCCGTGGTCGAAGAACAGCACGCGGTTCGCCACTTCACGGGCAAAGCCCATTTCGTGGGTCACGCAGACCATGGTCATACCTTCGCGGGCCAGGGTCTTCATCACGTCCAGCACTTCGCCGACCATCTCCGGGTCGAGCGCCGAAGTCGGCTCGTCAAACAACATCACCTTGGGTTCCATCGCCAGCGCACGGGCAATTGCCACACGCTGTTGCTGGCCACCCGAGAGACGTGACGGGTACTCATTGGCTTTTTGCCCGATCCCGACCTTGTCCAGCAATGCCCGGGCCTTGGCTTCGCGCTCGGTCTTGCCGCGCTTGCGCACAACCTTCTGCGCCAGGCACAGGTTTTCCAGCACGGTCATATGCGGAAACAGGTTGAAATGCTGGAACACCATGCCGACTTCACGCCGGTAGGCGTTCACGTCGGTCTTGGGGTTGGCCAGATCCAGGCCGTCGATGCTGACGGAGCCCGAGTCGAAGTCTTCCAGGCCGTTGAGGCAGCGCAGGAAAGTCGACTTGCCGGAACCCGACGGGCCAATCACCACCAGCACTTCGCCCTGGGCGACGGTGGTGCTGACGTTGTCCACGGCGCGCACGATATGGCCGCGGGTGTCGAAGACTTTTACCAGTTCGCGAACTTCAATCACTTTGCGCGAGCCTCCGCTCAAGCCGGCTGGCGAAATGCGACAGCGGCAGGTTGATCAACAGGTACAGGCCCGCTACGCAGAACAGGATTTCGAACGGCGAAAACGAGGTAGTGATGACTTCCCGACCGCTTTTGAGCAGTTCGGTAATGGCAATCACCGACACCAGCGAAGTGTCCTTGACCAGGCTGATAAATTGCCCGGCCAATGGCGGCAGCACCCGCTTGAACGCCTGCGGCAACACCACATAGCGCATCGACTGGCTGCCGTTGAGGCCCAGCGAGCGGGCCGCTTCGTTTTGCCCGCGAGCAATGGACTGCACGCCCGAGCGGATGATTTCAGCCACATACGCACCGGTGAACAGCGACAGCGCGGCAATACCGGCAAATTCGCGGGACAGGTTGAGTACGGTGCCGATAAAGAAGTAGAAGATAAAAATCTGCACCAGCAACGGCGTGCCACGGACCAGTTCGACGTACAGTGTCGAGAGGTCGCGCAGGGTCGGGTTGTTCGATAGCCGGCACAGGCCCGTAACCAGCCCGATAATCAAGCCCAGTACGCCAGACACCAGCGACAGCCAGACGGTCGTCCACAGGCCCCACAGCAGCGGCCCCGCAGCCCAGTGGCGGTTGACGCCGATCACATCGCCTTCGTCGACTTCGTCACCTTCGGCCAGTTGCAGGCTATTGCCGGCAACGCTCACCCGTTGTTCATTGCCATCATCACCGCGCAGCAGCACTTCGGCAGTGTCGCCCTTGCGTACCAGTTCGATGATGGTCGAGTGCTCAGCAGCCCGCTGGGCTTCTTCGGCCTGATAAGCGAAATACTGGGGGACGCGGTTCCAGCGCCATTCGTAAGACATCAGCGAGGTGGCGTAATACAAAGCCCCCGCCAGGCCGATGAGCACCAGCACGGTCAATACGTGCCAGGGCCACTGGGCTTTTTTTTGTTTGATCACTTTCAGGTTCCACGTCTTGTATCGCTAGGGAGGCCGTCATCGCGGGCAAGCCCGCGATGATTCAATCAGCCTTATTCCATGTCCTTGAGCCAGGCGGTGTCTTTGAACCACTTGTCATGGATGCGATCGTAAGTGCCGTCTTCGTGGATCTGGTGCAGGAAGTTGTTGATGAAGTTGATGCTGTCGTAGTCACCCTTCTTCAGACCGAAGGCCAGTGGCTCGTAGGTGAATGGCTGGTCAAGGAACACCAGTTTGCCGTTACCGAACTTGTTGACGGCTACAACGTTGTAAGGCGCGTCGTATACAAAGGCATCAGCCTTACCGTTAACCACGTCCAGCACACCTTCAGGCTCGTTGTCGTAGCCGTGGTACTGGGCTTTGGACATCAGCTTGCGGGCGATCATTTCGCCGGTGGTGCCGATTTTCGAGGTCAGGCGGTATTGCGGGTCGTTGAGGTCTTTGTAGGACTTGATCTTGTCAGCCAGTTCCTTGCGTACCAGCAGGGTTTGGCCCACAACAATGAAGGGTTCGCTGAAGTTCAGGCGCAAGTTGCGTTCCTGGGTCAGGGTCATGCCGCTGCCGATCATGTCGAACTTGTTGGTCATCAGGGCCGGGATGATGCCGTCGTAACCGGTAGACACCAGCTCCAGCTTGACACCCATGGACTTGGCCATCGCTTTGAGCAGGTCAACTTCGAAGCCAATGATCTGGCCACGCTTGTTGGTCATTTCAAAGGGCATGTAGGTAGGGTCCATGCCCACCTTTAAGGTGCCACGCTTGACCGCATCATCAATTGCGCCTGCATGGGCTGCGCTGATCGCCAGCAGTGCAGTGACACCGCACAGCAGTTTCGAGACAAACTTCTTCATCATCAACTCCCCCTCACCTACTCAATTAAGGTGTTGGCCTGCGGCTGGCTTGAAGCAAAAAGCCAATAAAGCCGGGCGCTCACCCATTCGAAAACGGATGCTAACTCACTGAGGGTTGTGAGACGAGTTTTGAAACAGAAAAGGCCAATGGCCGGGGGATACAGTCACTGTGGGAGCGGGCTTGCTCGCGATACAAGCGACGCGGTGCAACAGGTATTACGAGGTGATGCAATCGCGAGCAAGCCCGCTCCCACTTAAAGCGGAAACGGGTTGCTCACGAAGGATCAAGCTGCAGGCTGCAACGGCAACAGCGGTGCGTGAGGGTCGGCAGCAACCGACTCACGCCAGGCGTTCAGCCAGCCTTCGTGCCCCTCGCTCCACACCAGCGCATGCAGGCGTGCAAGGGCAACCGGGTCGCTCAACAACTGCATGCGCTCGTTGTTGGTAACGCCCTCTGGACCGACTTTGAGTGCATGACGCACACGCTCGGTACGCAACCACTCAATCGGCTCGGCTTCCCGGTGACGCGAGGTCGCCAAAGCACAGGCCAATGCGTTCTGCTGCGGATCAACCACGGCCCGGACAAAACCGTCATGCAGCGCATGGTAGCGATTTTCATGGGTGTATTCGGCGGTAGCCGACAACTCACGGGGCGGCGCATATTCCTCAGGAATCAGGAACAGGCTTTCGTCACGGGTCTTGAGGCCCAGTTTCACCCGACTGGAGATCACGGAAACCGGGATCGACAACATCAGTGAACCGACAATCGGTACCAGCCACCACAAAAAGCTCGGGTTCAACCACAGCACCAATGCAGCCCATGCAGCACCCAGCAGGGTTTGCGGGCCATGACGGCGTACGGCTTCGCTCCACGGCGTGGAGTCGTCGTCACGCTGTGGCGAGTTCCAGGTCGCCGCCCAGCCCAGAAACGCGGCCAGTACAAAGCGGGTGTGGAAGATCATGCGCACCGGTGCCAGCAGCACCGAGAAGAGCATCTCAAGCAGCATCGACAGCGTTACTTTGAACTTGCCACCGAACTCTTTGGCACCCTTGGCCCAGATCAGAATGATGCTCAGCAGCTTGGGCAGGAACAACAAGACGATGGTGGTGGAAAACAGCGCCACGGCTTTTTCCGGGTGCCACTGTGGCCACAACGGGTACAACTGCCGTGGTTCCAGGAAGTACTGTGGCTCCATCAGCGTGTTGACCGCCAGCAGGGCCGTCGACAACAGCAGGAAGAAGAACCACAACGGTGCCGACAGGTACGACATCACCCCGGTCAGAAACACCGCACGGTGCACCGGGTGCATACCCTTGACCAGAAACAGGCGGAAGTTCATCAGGTTACCGTGGCACCAGCGACGGTCACGCTTGAGTTCATCCAGCAGGTTAGGCGGCAACTCTTCATAGCTGCCCGGCAAGTCGTAGGCAATCCACACACCCCAACCGGCACGGCGCATCAACGCGGCTTCCACGAAGTCGTGGGACAGGATCGCGCCCGCAAAAGCGCCTTTACCCGGCAGCGGCGCCAGGGCGCAGTGCTCGATAAACGGCTTCATGCGGATAATTGCGTTGTGACCCCAGTAGTGGGATTCACCCAACTGCCAGAAGTGCAAGCCGGCGGTAAACAGCGGGCCGTACACACGGGTGGCGAACTGCTGCATGCGCGCATACAGCGTGTCCATGCCCGAGGCTCGTGGCGCGGTCTGGATGATACCGGCGTCCGGCGTAGCTTCCATCAGGCGTACCAGGCTGGTCAGGCACTCACCGCTCATCACGCTGTCTGCGTCGAGCACCACCATGTACTTGTAATCACCGCCCCAGCGACGGCAGAAGTCGTCGAGGTTGCCGCTTTTACGTTTTACACGGCGGCGGCGACGGCGGTAGAAGATCCGCCCGAAGCCTTCGGTTTCGCGGCATACATCCAGCCAGGCCTGTTGCTCGGCAACGCAGATATCGGGATCGTTGCTGTCACTGAGGACGAAGAAGTCGAAGCGGTCCAGGTCGCCGGTGGCGGCCACCGACTCGTAAGTCGCGCGCAAACCCGCGAATACACGGGTGACGTCTTCGTTGCAGATCGGCATCACCAGCGCGGTACGCGCTTGTTCCGGGATCGGTTCATTACCGGCGCTGGCGCCGGAAATACGGTATTTGTCGTGCCCGGTCAGCAGTTCCAGAAAGCCCATCAGGGCGGTCCAGAAACCCGCCGACACCCAACAGAACAGAATCCCGAACAGGATCAGGATGCTGGTTTGCAGGGCATAGGGCAGCACTTGCTGGGCCGTTTGCATCAACGGCTGGTGCAATACTTCTTCAAGGTCAACGAACGACCAGCCCTGGTACGGCATGATGCCTTTCATGTACCAGCCCGCAACGATGGTCTGGCCGAGCATCAACACCAGCAGGATGTAGCGGCGGATCGAACCCACCGTACGCCAGCGGGCCTTGGGCAGGACGCGTTCGTCGATTTCCGGCTTGGGCGGGTTGCTGCGTCCGGTCAGGCGCCGCCAGCCACGCACCAGGATATTGGTGCGCCATGGCTCTGGCACTACCTTGGTACGGCGAATCGGCGGCGTAGCCTTGAGCATGACCCGGCCGCTGGCGTCGAGGGCGAGCATTTCTGCTTCCTCAAGTTCAGCCGCCGAAGTCAGGTTCAGACGCGTGCCCACCGAAGCCTGAGCGGCCTCGGCGGCATCCACGTCGCTCTGCGCCGACAAGCGCGCATGCAACTCGGCGAACGAGGTGCAGTTCGCCAGTTCCGCGCGCTGCTCATCGCTCAGTGGTAAATGCGCCAGGTACTCGCTGAGCGAGGCCGGGTGGGGCTGAGCATTACTCATCGGCTGGCAACTGGTAGCTCCAGGTCTCGGTCAGCACTTTTTCAGTCTTGACCGGCTCCGGAGTGGCTGGGGTCGCTTCAGGCGCCTTGGCGTCCTTGGCTGCGTGGTCTTTCTTGTCCTGTGCCTTGGCCGCAGCTTTCTCGGCTTTGGTCTCAGGTGCCTTATCCGCTTTGGCGGCCGCAGCCGGCTCAACGTCCTGGACCAGCGCTGCACGCATTTCCGTGGCCTTGCTCGGGTCTTTGATTTTCAACCGCAGGGTCAAACGCCAGCCCTTGGTTTCAGGGTTGTAACGCACGTTGTTTTCAACCAGTTCGGCGTTGTCACCCACACTGACCTGGCTGCGCACAGCAGCATTTTCCGGCAGAGCCTTGAGGGACGGGCCTTCGAAGTCCACCAGATACGCCACACTGCCGTCTGGTTGGCGGATCAGGTTGGATTGCTTGACGTCACCGGTCGAACGCAGGGTCTGTTGTGCCCAGGCGCTGTCGGCCGGGTGCAGAGCTGCTTCATCCATGGTCCAGTGCAGGCGATAAGCGAAATCAAACGGCTTGAGCGGCTCCGGCAGGGTGTCCGGGCTCCAGAAAGCAACAATGTTGTCGTTGGTTTCATCAGCAGTCGGAATTTCTACCAGATCAACCGAGCCTTTGCCCCAGTCGCCCTGAGGTTCGATCCACGCACTTGGACGCTTATGGTAGTTGTCATCCAGGTCTTCGTAGTGGCTGAAATCACGGCCACGTTGCAGCAAGCCGAAACCACGCGGGTTTTCAACGGCGAAGTTGCTTACCGACAAGTGTTTCGGGTTGTTCAGCGGACGCCAGATCCACTCGCCGTTACCGGCGTGAATGGCCAGGCCCGACGAGTCGTGCAGTTCGCGACGGTAGTTGAGGACCTTGGACGGCTGGTTGGCGCCAAACAGGTACATGCTGGTCAGCGGAGCGATGCCCAGCTTGCCTACCTTGTCACGCAGGAACATTTGCGCCTTGACGTCCACTACCGTGTCCACGCCCGGGCGCAGGGTGAAGCGGTAAGCACCGGTAGCCCGTGGCGAGTCCAGCAGGGCGAAGATCACCAGATGCTTGTCGTTAGGCTTGGGTTTTTCGATCCAGAATTCGGTGAAGCGCGGGAACTCTTCGCCCGACGGCAATGCCGTGTCGATCGCCATACCACGGGCCGACAGACCATAGATCTGGCCCTTGCCCACAACGCGGAAGTAACTCGCGCCGAGCATGGTCATGATCTCGTCCTGTTTGTCCGCCTTGTTGATCGGATACAGCACGCGGAAACCCGCCCAACCGAGGTTTTCGGTGGCTTTAGGATCGAACTTGACGTCGCCGAAGTCGAAACGGCTCGGGTCGTACTTGATCTCTTCAACCGTGGTGGCGGTCACTTCGTTGATTTTCACCGGCGTGTCGAAATGCATGCCCTGGTGATAGAAGGACAGTTTGAACGGGGTTTTGTCACCCGCCCACTGGGCCTTGTCACGGTTGAACTGGATTTTCTGGTAGTCCGCGAACTTCATGTCGCGGAATTCCTTTGGCAAATTGCTGCGCGGCGCTTGGTACTTCTGCTCGGCGAGGGTTTTAGCCTCAGCCGCCACGTCATCCAGACTGAATGCCCACAGTTGACCCGCACCGAACAAGCAAAAGAGCGCAGAGCCCGTCACCAGTGCGTTACGCAACCGCTTGGCAGACATTTTTGGTGCATTTAATGGACTAACAATCACGAGCAAACCTCGCCGAAAACAGATGATGAAACCAACGGCCAGCGATCTAAATGCCAGGTTGGCGAGCACTGTTCCGACCGTCAAAGGAATAAATGATTCCCCGGACGTGTCGGATTAGTCTCTGTGTAGCGCAGGATTATCTAGTAGCCCGCGTTACAACGCATCTACTGTCAGCAAGTATTTCTCGCTAAAACCCCCTGTTTTCAGACGAAAACACGGTTTTTCAGGGTTTTAGGTTTGTAACAAAAATGTCACAGGGCCATCATTGATCAAATGCACCTGCATATCAGCGCCAAAACGCCCCGATTCGACGCTGGGGTGAAGTCGTTTTGCCGCTTCAAGCAGCTGATTGAACAACGCCTCGGCCAATGCCGGTGGTGCTGCCGTGGAAAAGCTCGGACGCAGGCCGCTCTTGGTGTCTGCCGCCAGGGTAAATTGCGAAACCAGCAGCAAGCCGCCGCCGATATCGGCCAGTGACAGGTTCATTTTGCCTTCGGCATCGCTGAATACCCGATAGTTGAGCAGCTTATGCAGCAACTTGGCGGCGCTGGCTTCGGTATCCCCGGGCTCGACGGCAACCAGCACCAGCAAGCCCTGATCGATTGAACCGACAATCTCCCCCGCTACCTCCACCCGCGCGCCACTGACGCGCTGCAACAGCCCCTTCATGCTTCGTCAGGCTGCAAGTTGAGCAGACGACGGGCCATTTGCTCGGTGGCGCGCACCAGGGCGTCGGTAATGCCGGGCTCGGAAGCGACGTGCCCGGCTTCACGGATGATTTGCAGCTCACTGCCCGGCCAGGCCTGGTGCAGCTCCCAGGCGTTATCCAGCGGGCAGATCATGTCGTAGCGGCCATGCACGATCACGGCCGGCAGGTGGGCAATCTTGTGCATGTCCCGCAGCAGTTGATTGGGCTCAAGGAACGCGTTGTTCATAAAGTAGTGGCATTCGATACGGGCAATGGACAATGCCCGGTGCGGGTCGCAAAAGCGCTCGACCACCTGCGGGTTGGGCCGCAGGGTGGCGGCGCGGCCTTCCCAGGTCGACCATGCCTTGGCCACATGCATCTGGGCAATCTGGTCGTTGCCCGTGAGGCGCTTGTGAAAGGCACTCATCAGGTCGTCACGCTCTTCCTCAGGGATCGGCGCGATATAGTCCTGCCAGTAGTCGGGGAAAATCCGGCTGGCCCCTGCCTGATAGAACCATTCGATTTCCTGCGGCCGCGCCAGAAAGATCCCACGCAAAATCAGGCCATGTACTTGCGCTGGATGGCTTTGCGCGTACGCCAGTGACAGGGTCGAGCCCCACGAACCGCCGAACAACACCCACTTGTCGATGCCCAGGTACAGGCGAATCCGCTCCATATCGGCGACAAGATCCCACGTGGTGTTGCTGTCCAGGCTGGCGTGCGGTGTCGAGCGACCACAGCCGCGCTGATCAAAGGTGATGATGCGATACAGGCCCGGATCGAAATAGCAGCGGCTGTTGGCATCGCAACCCGACCCCGGCCCGCCGTGGACAAACACCACCGGCAGGCCGTCTGGCGAACCGCTCTCGTCAACGTAGAGCACATGCGGGCCATCGACCGCCAGTTCATGCCGGGCGTAGGGTTTGATCTGCGGGAACAAGGTCTGCATTACGCACTCCAGGGAGGGGTCGAAAGAGATTGCCGTCAGGCATCATAAACCCGATTGGAGGTATTGAGCATGCCCTTACTAAAAGGATGGGGTTTGGATCGGTGGCGCGCCTCCAACCCTCTCCTGTAGGGCGAGGGGGGCTGATTGTCGGTGTTCTTGAGGCCGCGCGCACTCTGTCCCCTCTCCCTCCGGGAGAGGGCTAGGGTGAGGAGCTTTTGACTTAACGTTCCCGGCCCCACTCAATAATCCGCGCCAACAATTGCTTGAGTACCACCCGGGTCGGTGCCGCAAGGTCTTCGCGATAGTTGAACGGCTCGAACTCTTCCATATAGGTGCACTGCGCCAGTTCCAGTTGCACAGCATGGATGTTGTCCACCGGACTGCCGTAATGACGGGTGATATGGCCACCCTTGAAGCGTCCGTTCAGTACATGACTGTAGGCTGGATGCTCGGCACAAATGGCTTCAAGATCGCGGGCCAGCGTCGGATCGCAACTGGCACCATTGAAGGTGCCCAGATTGAAGTCCGGCAGACGGCCGTCAAACAGATGAGGGATTTGCGAACGAATGGAATGCGCATCAAACAGCAGCGCATAGCCAAACTCGTCTTTCATGCGTTTGAGTTCCTGTTGCAAGGTCTGGTGATAGGGTTTCCAGATCTGCTCCAGGTACGTCGCACGCTCCTCTTTCGTAGGCACCAGCCCTTCACGAAACAATGGCACGCCATCAAATAGCGTGGCCGGGAACAAACCTGTGGTGGCGCCCACATACATCGGCGCATCGTCCTGCGGGCGATTGAGGTCAATCACAAACCGCGAATACTCGGCTGCCAGGGTGCTGGCACCCAGCTCGCTGGCAAAGTCGTACAGCTGCGGGATATGCCAGTCGGTGTCCGGCAGGCTTTGCGCCTCAGGGATCAGCCCGGCCTTGACTGCCGGAGTCAGTTTCAGACCAGCATGGGGCATGCTGATCAGCAACGGCACGCGGCCTTGTTTGAATGTCAGAACCTTGTCCACAAGCTTTCTCCTAAAGCGTTACGTCAACGCCGCTACGCACGACGCGTTTGTCCAGATCACCGCCCAGCCAATAAGCCAGGTCTGCCGGACGATCAATGTTCCAGGCGACAAAGTCGGCCACCTTGCCGGGCTCAAGCGAGCCGTGGGTCTCGCCCATGCCCAATGCCGTTGCCGCGTGCAGGGTGACCCCGGCCAGGGCTTCTTCGGGGGTCATACGGAACAGGGTGCAGGCCATGTTCAGCATCAGGCGCAACGACAGTCCCGGCGAGGTTCCCGGGTTGAGGTCACTGGCAATGGCGATTTTTACCCCGTGCTTGCGCAGGGCCTCCATCGGCGGCAACTGGGTTTCACGCAAGAAGTAAAACGCACCAGGCAAGAGCACGGCCACGGTGCCGGAGGCGGCCATGGCAATGGCATCTTCTTCGGTCATGAATTCCAGATGATCGGCCGACAGCGCCTGATAGCGCGCCGCCAAGCTGGAGCCATGCAATGAAGACAGCTGCTCGGCGTGCAATTTGACCGGCAGGCCCAATTGCTGCGCTACCTTGAACACCCGCTCGACCTGGGCCGGTGAGAACGCCAGGTATTCGCAGAACGCATCCACAGCGTCCACCAGCCCTTCGGCCGCCAGCGCGGGTAGCATCTCGTTGCAGATATGCTCGATATAGTCATCGGCGCGATCCTTGAACTCCGGCGGCAAGGCATGGGCGGCCAGGCAGGTGCTGCGCACCGTGACCGGCAACACTTCGCCAAGACGGCGGATCACCCGCAAAATTTTGCGTTCACTCTCCAGGCTCAGGCCATAACCGGACTTGATCTCGACACTGGTCACGCCATCGCGCAGCAAACACCGCAAACGCTGACGGGCACTGTCGAACAACTCGTCCTCGCTGGCCGCGCGGGTCGCACGCACAGTGCTGGCAATACCGCCTCCGGCCGCGGCGATTTCGGCATAGCTCACGCCTTGCAGACGCTGCTCGAACTCACCGCTGCGGTTGCCGCCAAACACCGTGTGCGTATGGCAATCGATAAGCCCCGGCGTTACCCACGCGCCTTCAAGGCCGTGGGTTTGCCCATATTCGCCCGTCGGCAACTGCTGACGCGGGCCAAGCCACTCAATGTAGCCGTCACGGGTGACGAGGGCGGCATCCTCGATGATCGAGTACGTGCCGTTGGCCATTGTTGCGACATTGCAGTGCTGCCAAAGGGTTTTCATCGCGTCACTCCGTCAATGATCAAAAACTCAGGAAAGCTCGGGAGCCACTTCAATTGCCCGACCCGCTGCAGGTTTTACCCACAGCAGATAAGCCACAACCAGCATGAGAATCCAGACCACACCTACCATTAGCGCGGCTTGTGTCTCAGGGAAGTAACCCAGTACGCCGAAGATAAACACCATGAACACAATGGCGGCAATCGGCGCATACGGCCAGAACGGCACCGGGAACTTGAGTTCGGCCACTTGTTCACGGGTCATGGAACGACGCATGGCCACCTGGGTGACCAGAATCATCAGCCATACCCATACCGTGGCAAAGGTCGCAATCGAGGCGATTACCAAAAAGATGTTTTCCGGGATCAGGTAGTTAAGCACCACACCCACCAGCAAGGTGGCGCCCATTACCAGCACGGTCATCCACGGCACGCCGTGTCTGGAGATTTTGGCAAAGCCCTTGGGCGCCTGCCCTTGCTGGGCCAGCCCGTACATCATGCGGCCTGCACCGAAGATGTCGCTGTTGATCGCCGACACTGCCGCCGAGATCACCACAATATTGAGGATGGTGGCCGCCGAGCTGATACCCAGACTGTCAAAGATCTGCACAAACGGGCTGCCCTGGCTGCCGATCTGAGTCCACGGGTAAATGGCCATCAGTACAAACAGAGTCAGTACATAGAACAGCAGAATGCGCAGCGGCACCGCGTTGATCGCTTTAGGGATCACACGCTGCGGGTCTTTGGCTTCGCCAGCGGTGATACCAATGATTTCAATGCCGCCAAAGGCAAACATCACCACGGCAAACGAGGCGATCAAACCGCCCACGCCATTGGGCATGAAGCCGCCGAAGGACCACAGGTTGCTGATGCCGGTCGCCACCGCATCGGAGGTGCCCGAGGTGCCAATACCAAACAGCATGATGCCGAAGCCGGCCAGGATCATCGCCACGATGGCAGCAACCTTGAGCAGCGATAGCCAGAACTCCATTTCACCGAAGACTTTAACGCTGCACAGGTTCAGGCCGCCAATCAGCAGCACGATACCCAGCACCCAGATCCAGCGCGCCACTTCCGGGAACCAGAAGCCCATGTAAATACCGAACGCGGTGACATCGGCCAGACACACGATGATCATCTCGAAGGCATAGGTCCAGCCGAGAATAAAGCCCGACATGGGCCCCAGATAGGTGCTGGCGTAGTGACCGAAGGAACCGGACACCGGATTGTGCACGGCCATTTCGCCCAGTGCGCGCATGACCATGAAGACCGCCGCGCCACCAATCAGGTAAGCCAGCAGCACAGCAGGTCCAGCCATCTGGATGGCAGCAGCTGAACCATAGAAAAGACCCGTCCCGATCGCTGAACCCAGCGCCATGAAACGGATGTGGCGAGCGGAAAGCCCGCGTTTCAAACCTTGAGTCTGGTTTTGCATTTCGCGTCCTTGATTATTTTTGTCGGCGAAAACAGAGACGCAGAGAGCCCGTAGGCCCTCTGCGTTTTTTTGGATTACAGGCTTGGCAGAACGTGTGCAGGCAGCAGTGCGTTCAGGCAACGGGACGCCAGCAGTTGCATGGCGATTTCGATGTCCGGCGCGAAGAAACGGTCTTTTTCATAATGCGCGACTTTGCTGCGCAGGGTGGTGCGAGCGATTTCCAGCTTGGCGGACGTTTTCAGGCCATCACGCAGATCCAGGCCCTGGCACGCGGCCAGCCATTCAATGGCCAGAACACCGCGAACGTTTTCGGCCATTTCCCACAGACGCTTGCCTGCAGAAGGCGCCATCGATACGTGGTCTTCCTGGTTGGCCGAGGTAGGAATGCTGTCCACGCTATGCGGGTGGGACAACGCCTTGTTCTCGCTGGCCAGGGCCGCAGCCGTCACCTGGGCGATCATGAAACCGGAGTTGACGCCGCCATTGGCCACCAGGAACGGCGGCAGTTGCGACATGTGCTTATCCATCATCAACGAGATGCGACGCTCACTCAGCGAACCGATTTCGGCAATGGCCAACGCCATATTGTCTGCAGCCATGGCAACC
Source organism: Pseudomonas sp. FSL R10-1339 (assembly GCF_009600545.1). NCBI lineage: Bacteria > Pseudomonadati > Pseudomonadota > Gammaproteobacteria > Pseudomonadales > Pseudomonadaceae > Pseudomonas > Pseudomonas sp. FSL R10-1339. Next base: position 32,524 of record NZ_WIVQ01000031.1, read on the forward strand.
GGCTCGGCGTGGAAGTTACCGCCGGAGATCACGTCGCCCTGTTCGGCAAATACCAGCGGGTTATCCGACACCGCGTTGGCTTCAATGCCCAGCACTTCGGCGGCCTGACGGAACTGGGTCAGGCAGGCGCCCATGACTTGTGGCTGGCAGCGCAAGGAGTACGGGTCTTGTACCTTGTCGCAGTTTTTGTGCGACTCGGACACTGCGCTGCTGGTGCCCAGCAGATCGCGATAAATCGCCGCCGCGTCGATTTGACCGCGTTGGCCGCGGGCAGCATGAATGCGTGGGTCGAACGGCGAGCGCGAACCCAGAACGGCTTCAACGGTCAGGCCGCCACAGGCCATCGCAGCGGCAAACAGGTCTTCGCCTTCAAACAGACCGCGCAGAGCGTAGGCCGTCGATACTTGAGTACCGTTAAGCAGGGCCAGGCCTTCCTTGGCAGCCAGGGTCAGCGGCTCAAGACCGGCTTGTTTCAAGGCAGTGACGGCATCCAGCCACTCGCCTTTGTAACGGGCCTTGCCTTCACCCAGCAGCACCAGCGACATATGCGCCAGGGGTGCCAGATCGCCCGATGCGCCCACCGAACCTTTGAGCGGAATATGCGGGTAAACCTCGGCATTGATCAGGGCGATCAATGCATCGATGACCACGCGACGAATCCCGGAGAAACCACGGCTCAGGCTGTTGACCTTGAGCACCATGATCAGGCGCACCAGGTCATCGCTGATCGGTTCGCCGATACCAGCGGCGTGGGACAGCACCAGCGAACGCTGGAGGTTTTCCAGGTCTTCACTGGCGATTTTGGTCGAAGCCAACAAGCCAAAACCTGTATTGATACCGTAGGTGGTGCGGTTTTCGGCAAGGATCTGCTCAACGCACGCCACGCTGGCATCGATCTGCGCCGAGGCGCTCGCGTCCAGGCTGAGGGTAACCGGCTGCTGATAAATGTCACGCAGTTGGGCAAGGCTCAGTTGGCCGGGGATCAGGTTTAACTCAAGCACGTTAATACTCCTTCACGCGTGTTACCGAAAATTATAGAAATCTTTAACAACCATGTGGGAGCGAGCCTGCTCGCGAAGGCCGTTCGCGAGCAGGCTCGCTCCCACGGGAGACCAGAGGTCAGCCGTTGATCATCGGCAGGTTCAGGCCCTGCTCGTTGGCGCAATCGATGGCGATGTCGTAACCGGCATCGGCGTGACGCATTACACCGGTGGCCGGGTCGTTGTGCAGGACACGGGCGATGCGCTCAGCCGCTTCGTCGGTACCGTCACACACGATCACCATGCCCGAATGCTGGGAGAAGCCCATGCCGACGCCGCCGCCGTGGTGCAGCGACACCCAGGTCGCGCCGCTGGCAGTGTTGAGCATGGCATTGAGCAGTGGCCAGTCGGACACGGCATCCGAACCGTCCTGCATGGCTTCGGTTTCGCGGTTCGGGCTGGACACCGAGCCGGAGTCCAGGTGGTCGCGGCCGATCACGATCGGGGCCTTCAGCTCGCCGCTGCGCACCATTTCGTTGAACGCCAGGCCCAGCTTGGCACGCTGGCCCAGGCCGACCCAGCAGATACGTGCCGGCAGCCCCTGGAAGCTGATGCGCTCGCGCGCCATGTCCAGCCAGTTGTGCAGGTGGGCGTCGTCGGCGATCAGCTCCTTGACCTTGGCATCGGTCTTGTAGATATCTTCGGCATCCCCCGACAGTGCGACCCAGCGGAACGGCCCTACACCACGGCAGAACAGTGGGCGGATATAAGCAGGGACAAAACCCGGGAAGTCGAAGGCGTTTTCTACGCCAACTTCTTTAGCCATCTGACGGATGTTGTTGCCGTAGTCGAAGGTCGGCACGCCAGCTTTCTGGAATGCCAGCATCGCTTCAACGTGCTCACCCATTGACGCTTTGGCAGCTTTGACCACAGCAGCCGGATCGGTCACGGCGCGGTCGCGGTACTGCTCCCAGGTCCAGCCTTTTGGCAGGTAGCCATTCAGCGGGTCGTGGGCGCTGGTCTGGTCGGTGACCATGTCCGGGCGCACACCACGGCGAACCATTTCTGGCAGCAGTTCAGCAGCGTTGCCGCACAGGGCAATGGAAATCGCTTTGCCTTCAGCGGTGTATTTGGCAATACGCGCCAGTGCGTCATCCAGGTCCGCGGCTTGCTCGTCGACATAACGGGTGGCCAGACGGAAATCGATACGGCTTTGCTGGCATTCGATGTTCAGCGAGCAGGCACCGGCCAGAGTTGCTGCCAGCGGTTGTGCGCCGCCCATGCCGCCCAGGCCTGCGGTCAGTACCCACTTGCCGACCAGGCTGCCGTTGTAGTGCTGGCGACCGGCCTCGACGAAGGTTTCGTAGGTGCCCTGGACGATGCCCTGGCTGCCGATGTAGATCCAGCTGCCGGCGGTCATCTGGCCGTACATGGCCAGGCCCTTGGCGTCGAGTTCGTTGAAGTGCTCCCAGGTGGCCCAGTGCGGTACCAGGTTGGAGTTGGCGATCAGTACCCGTGGCGCGTTGCTGTGGGTTTTGAACACGCCGACCGGCTTGCCCGATTGCACCAGCAGGGTTTCGTCATCGTTTAGGTTGGTCAGGCTTTCGACGATTTTGTCGTAGCACTCCCAGTTGCGCGCTGCCCGGCCAATACCGCCATACACCACCAGTTCAGTCGGGTTCTCGGCCACTTGCGGGTCGAGGTTGTTCATCAGCATCCGCAGGGGTGCTTCGGTCATCCAGCTTTTGGCAGTGAGCTGGGTGCCGCGGGCGGCGCGGATCTCACCATCACGGTGACGGGTGAACTCGGCAGGCGATTTTGGGGTAGTTGAAGTCACGGGTAACTCCTCAGCGTTGGGCAGATGCGTCGGGTGTGAGAAGAGGATCGACGCACACTTATGTACTTGTACATACAAGCATATGCAAGTTAGCGGCCAATCTGAAAATTTTCCTGATGAAAAAGCTGCAAGCCACGGAAATAAAGGTGCGCAACCGCAAGAGAAGTTTTTTGGTGGAGAGGGAGAAATTAGCGAGGGGTGTTACTGAAGTAGATGTGTGCGCTGATTTGGGGCGTTTGGTAACGCATGTGTTCTGTGGGAGCGGGCTTGCTCGCGATCGCATCACTGCGACCCGCCAATAAACCGAGTCACCTGCATCGCGAGCAAGCCCGCTCCCACCTGATCAGGACTGTGTCAGACCGCGCTCAACTCAATCACGCAACACAGCCCGGTTAGCGTGATTTCCAGCAACTCGCGATTGCCGCTTAGTTGCAGGCAGTCGTAGCGGCCCAGGTGTTCATGGCAGGTGTTACCCAGGCCAACATGCACCTGCTCGCCCGCACTGAACACCAATACGGTCTGCGCCGAACTGAACAGGCGTTGCGGGACGGTTGCATCCAGCCATTGCAGACGTGCTGCGTAGCGCTGCGGGGCGTAGATCAGGTTGAAGTCACGGATCGGCCCATCAATCAGGGTGCAGGAGACGGTGCTTTCACCCTTGAACGCATATGCATCAAAGGGTAACAGTGCCCGCGTGCTCGCCCCGTCAACTTGCAAGTTCATGCCCGCGCCTTGCAGCACGCTGATAATCCGCTGATAACCCTCAAAACGCGAAAAGCCACCTGATTCGCCAATATCGGCAATCGACAGGCGCCAGCCAAAACCGACAAGGCCTTCACCTGCGTCACGGGTGATTTCTTCAGTGCTGCCGCCGCCGTTTTTCCACGGCATGCGTGGATAATCGACGGCACGTAAAACAACGGGCTGGCTCATTTATTGAAGCGTCCTTCAAGACGATGACGGGAACCGGGGTGGATCAGCCGGGCGGCGGTCACAGGCTGACGGCCCGACCAGGTGCGGCGGCGAATCAGCAGGCACGGCTCGCCTAGCTCGATTTGCAGCAACTTGCACTCTTTGGGGTCAGCCAGAATCGCTTCGACCACATGCTCGCCTTCGGTCAGCGGAGCGACCTGAGACAAATAGGCATACGGTGTTTGCAGGGTGAAATCCTGCTTGAGGTAGTCCGGCGCCACCTGTGCATTCACGAAACGGTCCTCGATTTGCACGGCAATCCCGTTTTCGTAATGCACGATCAGGGAATGAAAGACCTTTTGCCCTTCACGCATATCGAGCACGGCGGCGCGTTCCGAGCCGGCCATTTCTTCACCCAGGCTGATGACCTTGCAGGTGTGAGTGTGCCCGCGGGCAGCAATTTCATCAGCGATGTTGTTGACTTCAAACAGCGCGGACTGTGTCTTGGGCTCGGCCACAAAGGTACCGACACCCTGCATGCGCACCAGCAAGCCGTCGGCGGTCATTTCACGCAGCGCACGGTTGATGGTCATGCGGCTGAAACCCAACTGGGTCACCAGTTCGCTTTCAGATGGCACACGGTAATGCGGCGGCCAGTTTCCACTCTGGATCTGTTGAGTGATCATTTGCTTTACGCGGGCGTAAAGCGGGGCCGGGCTGTCGCCCATGTGGGCGGCCAGCGGGGACAAGACAGGCGGAGTCGACACAGGCAATCCTTGTTCATGAGTAAAGGGCGTAGCTTGCCGGAGTTTACCGGGCAGGCAAACGTCTGTATATGTATATACAAATAACAAGCTTTGGGGTACCGAACCGATGTCTGTCTTCTTTGCCGAGCGCGCCCTGCTACCGACTGGCTGGTCTGCCAATGTCCGAATCGAGGTGGGTGCCGATGGTCGCCTGACACAAATTACAGCCAATGCCGACGCGCACGGGGCAGAACGTTTGAGCGGCCCGCTGTTGCCGGGCATGCCGAACCTGCACTCTCACGCGTTCCAGCGGGCCATGGCCGGTTTGGCCGAAGTGGCGGGCAACCCCAATGACAGCTTCTGGACGTGGCGCGACTTGATGTATCGGCTCGTCGGAAAAATCAGCCCTGAACAACTCGGCGTCATTGCCCGTCAGTTGTACATCGAGATGCTCAAGGCCGGTTACACCTCGGTGGCGGAATTCCATTATGTCCATCACGATCTGTCAGGGCAGCCCTATACCAACCCGGCTGAGCTGGCACTGCGAATTAGCGAAGCTGCACGCTCCACCGGCATTGGCCTGACGTTGCTGCCGGTACTTTATAGCCACTCGGGTTTTGGCGGTCAGACACCCAACGACGGTCAGCGGCGCTTTATCAACAGCACCGAGCAATACCTCAAATTGCAGCAACAGCTCAAGCCGCTACTGGCGCAACAGCCAGCGCAGACCCTGGGGCTGTGTTTTCACTCGTTACGCGCCGTTACTCCCGGGCAAATAAACGCAGTGCTGGGCGCCAGCGACACAACCTGCCCGGTGCATATCCATATTGCCGAGCAACAAAAGGAAGTCGACGACTGCCTGAGCTGGAGCGGCAAGCGTCCGATCCAGTGGCTATATGACAATGTCGAAGTCGATTCGCGCTGGTGCCTGGTGCATGCCACCCACGCCAACGCAGACGAAGTTCAACTGATGGCGCAGAGCAAGGCCGTAGCCGGGTTATGCCTGACCACTGAAGCCAATCTGGGTGACGGTATTTTCCCGGCGGTGGATTACCTCGCTCAAGGCGGGCGCATGGGCATCGGTTCGGACAGCCATGTATCACTGAGCGTGGTCGAGGAACTGCGCTGGCTGGAGTACGGCCAACGTTTGCGCGACCAACGCCGCAACCGGATGTATCGCAGTGATCAGCCGATGGTCGGGCGTACGCTGTACGACGCCGCCCTGGCGGGTGGTGCACAAGCGATGGGGCAACCAGTCGCTGGCTTGGCCGTTGGTCAACGCGCCGACTGGCTGGTGCTTGACGGCAACGACCCGTACCTGGCCACCGCACAGGACGACGCCATTTTAAACCGCTGGTTGTTTGCCGGCGGCGACCGCCAGATACGCAACGTGATGGTTAACGGCCAATGGGTAGTTCGCGACGGGCATCATGCCGATGAAGAGGCCAGCTGCCGCAACTTCACCCGTGTGCTACGCGAGTTGTTGGGGTAGGTGCATAACACCTTGTGGGAGCGGGCTTGCTCGCGATGGCTACGACGCGGTCTATCTGTCAAACCACGGCGATCCAATCGCGAGCAAGCCCGCTCCCACAACACCCACAGGTAGTTGGATTACAGACCGTTCAGATGCTTCGCAGCCCAATCGCGAACCTCGGCATAGGGATAATTTTCCAACGCTGCAAACCCCGGAATGGCCCGCGCTTTCATCTTGGTGAACATCGGCACACTGATCCCGCATAAAAACCGGGTCAGGCGTTCTGCCGGGGGATAACTTCCTGCGTATTCCTGATGCCTGTGGATAAAAGCGCCACACAGTACTTCAACGTTTTTATCCACAAGCGGCGCCAGCGCGGGGGGCTCCGGTAAACGCGCCACCTGCCCTGCGCATACCGAGCAATGCCCGCACTGCCGAGGTGCCTGGTCATCGCCAAAATACCGGGCCAGTCGGTAGCTCAGACAGGTATCACTGGCAAACAGCGCCAGCATTGCGTGAATCCGCTTGATCTCGCCGCTCTCGTGGGCACAGAAGTAAGCATGCAGCTCCTGGCTTAATGCTTCGGCATCAAAATCGCTCACCAGCAGGCTGTAGACCTCGGTCATCTGCTTGCTTTCAAGCTCGATCCAACCCTTCTCCTGAAAATAATCCAGCGCCTTGACCACCCGATTGCGATCGGCCTGATGCTGCCCGTACAGGGTATCGAAATTTACCGTGGCCCAGGTTCTGGCGCGGGTGGAGGTCTGAATGATGGCCGAGACAAATTGCTGACGTTCACCTTCGAATTTGGCCAGTAATACCTCGGGCTCGATCAGGAATTTGAAACGATACTCGGCAAAGTAGGCATAGCGCGGTGCTATCAAGCCGCGCAACTCCAGCTGCACCAGCAAGGTTTTAAGTGGTAGCTGACGAATATTGCTCTGATCGGACAACGGCAGCAGCATAAATTCCCACTGCCCTTCAGGTATTGCTCCACGCAACTCCTCAAGTACACAGCGAATACCCGCAAGCTCGGGCGTGTCGCCATACACAAAGTTTTCCAGCACGTTAAGGCTGTCGCGGTTGGCCAGCACCAGACAGTCGGAGGGCTGGCCATCACGCCCGGCGCGACCGATTTCCTGGCTATAGTTTTCAATCGATTTGGGCAGGTCGAAATGCACCACATTGCGGATATCGCTTTTATCGATACCCATCCCGAAGGCGATGGTGGCGACGATGCAGTTCAGCTGCCCGCCCATGAACTGGCGCTGAATGCCCTCGCGCTGCTCATGGGGCAAACCGGCGTGATAAGCATTGGCACTGATACCGTGCTGGCTGAGGTGCTCGGCAATCTGCTCGGCGGTCCGTTGCAATGTGACATAGACGATGCTCGGCTGGCCGATGCGCCCGTTCATCCACTGCACCAGGCGCTGGCGCTTTGCCGCGCCGCTGACCGGCTCAACCCACAGGTTGAGGTTGGCGCGATAGAAGCCGGTGGTGATCACATCCGTCTCGGCAATCGCGAACTTGGCCTGCATGTCCGCGATCACATTGGGCGTGGCGGTCGCTGTAAGCAGCAAGGCTTGGGGGATATTGAACTGGCGCTGGTAGTCTGGAAGTTTCAGATAATCAGGGCGAAAGTTATGCCCCCATTCAGAAATACAGTGGGCTTCATCCACCACCAGCAGTGAAATCGGTACTTGCTGCAAAAAGTTACGGAAGCGCTCGTTTTTCAGGCGCTCGACCGAAATCATCAGGATCTTCAATTCGCCCGCCTTGGCCCGGGCCATCACGGCGCTGGCGTCCTCACGACTTTGCGCGGAATCAATACTGGCGGCGGCAATGCCGTGGCGCTGCAAAAAAGCCAGTTGGTCCTGCATAAGAGCCAACAGCGGCGAAACCACCAGCGTCAGGTGGGGCAACAGCAGCGCCGGCAGTTGATAACACAACGACTTGCCCGAGCCCGTGGGGAAAATCGCTGCCGCCGAACGCCCGGCCAAAACAGCACTGACCACCGCCTCTTGCCCGGCACGAAATTGTGGATAACCGAAAACCTGTTCCAGGGTGTTGTACATCACTGTCACTCCATTGACCGCCACACGCGCAAAACTTTAACGCCAAGTTTGCAGACGATCGAGAAAAGGTCGGGGCAAATTGAGAGAGGATGATACAGGTGTGTTTTGAAATTACCCGATATCACTAGTGCAGACGCTTCTTCGCGGCGATATAGACAGCATTGTCATCACGACGACCGACACCAAGCACCAGAACTATCAGACGGTTATCAATCACTTCATACACCAGCCTCACCCCGCTGGCACGCAGCTTGATTTTGTAACAGTTCGGCATATTCCTGAGCCCGGCGGCCGGAACCTTTGGGGACAACAACCGGCACTTGAGCTTCTTTAGTAGCTGGATCTGGAGCACCTTATCCAGCTTTTCCAGCTCCTTTTTTGCTTCAATTTCGAACTCAAGGGTATAAGTCTTGATTGCATCTGCCTGCGACTCAGTTTTTCTCGGCAGTTGCGATGAGCTCATCAATTTCGACCTTGATTGTAGGATTGCCACGCCGCTCTTTGACCAACCTGGCCAATTCAGCGTCGTCGATCATCTCCAGCAACAGCTCGTAGCGCTCAGGGGAAAGAATATAAAACGCAGGTTCGTTACGATTGAGAATGACCATTGGGTCACCACCGCTTTCACGATAAGTACCCATAGGGTCTTTTTTCAGATCTGTTACTGACGCAGCGACTTTAGCGAGCATGGCGAATGTCATGATATGGCCTCATGCCTATGTATACGGAAAGACTCATCTGCTAAATCTGTAAGCTGCTGAGCCAACACAATCAAGCACTAAAAATAGCACTTTTAACAGCGCCATAAAAGACACTCCAACAAACGCTCACACTGAAAATCGGGACAATGAATAATGAACCTCGCCCCAGACCTCCCGGATACCCCAACCCTGCGTGAGCTGCTGCAGCTGCTGCACGAAGAAATCGGCTTGCCGGAACACAAGACCATCAGCCTCAAGACCGCGATCAATGCTGATTTGGGCTGCAATGGCGCGGATGCCCAGCATTTGATAGAAGCCCTGGAAGAACGTTTTGGCCTGGAACTGGCGGACTACGATGCCTATCGCTATTTCCAGCCCGCCGGTAATGACCCGCACCTCAAGCGCAAGGCCAAGGGTCGGGAAAGCAAAGTACCGCTGACCATCGGTATGCTCTACGCGGCGATCTGCAGCGGACAGTGGGATACCCAAGGCCTGGAGGCCTAGGCATGTGGGAGCAGGCTTGCTCGCGATGCAGACGCTGCGGTTTTGTCTGATTCACCGCCGCGATGCCATCGCGAGCAAGCCCGCTCCCACAGGATGTATACCCACAGAAAAATTCAGGCACAAAAAAGCCGCCTTTTCAGGCGGCTTTTTTGTGGATCAACACACTGACCGAATACTTACGCCTTCGGGCCGGCTGCCTTGATCGCGTCGCTGACGTCGAACTTCTTGAAGTTCTCTACGAACAGGCCGGCCAATGCTTTGGCAGCTTCGTCGTAGGCAGTTTTGTCAGCCCAGGTGTTGCGCGGGTTGAGCAGAACAGTCTCAACGCCCGGTACGGCTTTAGGCACGTCCAGGTTGATGATGTCCAGGTGCTCGGTTTCAGCGCCGATCAGAGCACCGCTCTGGATCGCAGCAATCACCGCACGGGTGGTCGGGATGTTGAAGCGCTTGCCAACGCCGTAGCCACCGCCGGTCCAGCCGGTGTTAACCAGGTACACCTTGGAGCCGAAGCCACGGATGCGCTTGATCAGCAGCTCTGCGTATTCACCGGCCGGACGCGGGAAGAACGGTGCGCCAAAGCAGGTGGAAAAAGTCGACTTGATGCCGCTGCCTGAACCCATTTCAGTCGAGCCCACCAGTGCGGTGTAGCCAGACAGGAAGTGGTAGGCCGCTTGCTCTTCGCTGAGGATCGACACAGGTGGCAGTACGCCAGTCAGGTCGCAGGTCAGGAAGATCACAGCGTTTGGTTCGCCGCCCAGGTTCTTCTCGGAACGCTTGGCAACGTGCTCCAGCGGGTAAGCGGCGCGGCTGTTCTGGGTCAGGCTGACATCGGCATAGTCAGGGTGACCGGCAGCGTCGAGCACAACGTTTTCCAGCACGGCGCCGTGCTTGATGGCTTTCCAGATAACCGGCTCGTTCTTCTCCGACAGGTCGATGCACTTGGCATAGCAACCGCCTTCGATGTTGAACACCACGCCTTCGCCCCAACCGTGTTCGTCGTCACCGATCAGGTAACGGCTTTCATCGGCGGACAGGGTGGTTTTACCGGTACCGGACAGACCGAAGAACAGGGTCACGTCGCCTTCTTCGCCAATGTTTGCAGCACAGTGCATAGGCAGCACGTCAGCAGCAGGCAGCAGGAAGTTCTGTACCGAGAACATGGCTTTTTTCATTTCACCGGCGTAACGCATGCCAGCGATCAGCACTTTTTTCTGGGCGAAGTTGATGATCACGCAACCGTCAGAGTTGGTGCCATCACGCTCAGGCACGCACTCGAAGTTGGCCACGTTAAGCACTTGCCACTCATCACGACCGGCTGGGTTGTATTTAGCCGGGTTGATGAACAGGCAACGACCGAACAGGTTCTGCCAGGCAGTCTGGGTGGTCATTTTCACGGCCAGGTAGTGGTCTTCGGAAGCACCTACATGCACGTGGGAAACGAAATGCTCTTGCGCGTTGTTGAACGCCTCGACGCGGTCCCACAGGGCATCGAACTTGTCGGCCGGGAACTTGCGGTTGATCGGGCCCCAGGCAATGGCAGCCTGAGTGGACGGTTCTTCAACAATGAAGCGGTCAGCCGGCGAACGGCCTGTACGGTGGCCAGTTTCGACAACCAGTGCGCCATTGTCGGCAAGCACGCCTTCACCACGGTTCAGGGCTTCTTTGACCAGATCGTCGATGCTCAGATCGGTGTACACGGCGTTATTAGCTTGCGTCATGAGGTTCCCCGTCGGCCATTGGCCGAGTGCGCCAAACGTTTTGTAGTAGAAAAGTTTGCACTACTACCGCGAAAAAAGTGGGCCGGATTATGCCAGAAAACCCCAAAAAGAGTAGGCCCCACCTGTCAGAACCGCGCAAGAACGGGCTTTGACAGGTGTTTTACCTGAGCTGAAACGTTTTAGTGATGAGTGCCTGAAGGGGATTCAACACCTGCGCCAGCGAACAATTGATCGACATCTGCTGCATCAAACAGGTAACGCTCGTTGCAGAACTGGCAATCGATTTCGATATGACCGCCATGCTCGGTCACCAGATTGAGCGCATCGGCATGACCCAGGCTGGTCAGGGCATTGCCCGAACGCTCACGGGAGCAACTGCACTTGAATTCAATGGCCTGATTATCAAACAGGCGCACGGTTTCTTCGTGATACAAACGGTGCAGGATGGTCTCGTTATCCAGCCCCAGCAGCTCTTCTGATTTGAGCGTATCGCCCAGCATCAGCAGGCGGTCCCAGCTGTCGACGCGCTCGTCTTCATCCTTGACCACATCGGCAGGCAACTGCTGCAGGAACATGCCCCGCGCACGCTGGCCATCAGCAACCAGCCAGAAGCGGGTCGGCACTTGCTCGGACATCACGAAGTAATTGGTGAAGCAGTCAGCCAGGGTTTCGCCGTTCAGGTCCACGATGCCCTGGTAGCGCTTGCCAACCGTAGGGTCAATGGTAATGGCCAGCACGCCATTAGGCAGCAGATCAGCCAGCGTGGCATCGGCAGCAATCTGGTCGGCGTCAAAACGGGCCAGGCCGCGTATTTCCCGGTCGCTGGTGCATTCGATCATCAGCAGCGGCACCGGGCCTTCGGAACGGGCCTGCAGGCTCAGCAAGCCATCGATTTTCTGGTTGCCCACCAGCAACGCAGCCGCAGCCATCAGCTCGCCCAGCAATTGCTGGACCGGCTGTGGATAAGCGTGCTTGGCCAACACGTCAGCGTAGCTGTGCTCCAACGAGGCCAGTTCGCCGCGGACGTCGCTGGTATCGAACATAAAGCGTTGTGTGGCATCGGTTTTGTGTAAGTCGGACATAAGAATAGAGTTCTGAATTGGTGACAAAATGTGTAAGCGCCATTAAATATCGTGCAGGTCTGATGACCCTATATGGCGCCATACCTGAATGATTACAAGCCATGCAGCCACGGACTCGACGTACGGCTTGCGGGCCCTGGCCAGCTCACTCGCCCCCACTGGCGTCATGAAACTGATGCAGTTGGCGCCGCTGCTTCTTGGTCGGTTTGCCATCAGTCGTGATGCCCATGGCCCCGGATTTGCGCATGGCAGCCGCGTTTTCGCGCTTGGCGATGCTTTGTTCGGTTTCGGCGTACAGCAATTGGGCTTCAGGGGCGCCACGGCGGACCACAGACAGCGCTTTGACTTCGACAGTGCGCTCTTCAAGGCCAACACGAATTTGCAGTTCATCGCCCAGGCGAGGTTCTTTGCTCGGCTTGCAGCGCTCACCCCGGCAATGCACCTTGCCGCTTTCAATCGCGGCCTTGGCCAGTGCCCGGGTCTTGTAAAAACGCGCCGCCCAGAGCCACTTATCCAGGCGAACCTTGTCGTCCTCTTCCTGCTTTTGCGCCACTGGAATTCCTCTTCACTTGAATAGTCAGAACTGTACTACTACTTGCAATGAACAACTGAAGCATTCGTCCCGATAGAATGCCTGCCTGCCGAGTAGCGGACACGCAGATAACTGTCGCCATTTGCTGAATATTCTGCGTGAATGCTCTTTGTACATTGCCAAATCGGCATCGCCGATTGCTTTACCTGCAGGGTTCCTCCTGCGGCCTGAATACGTTAATCGCTGGTTACTTATATTGAAGACTTTTGATCACTTGACCGTTGTCGGTCTGCGCGAGTGGGTGGCGCTTCCCGATTTGGGAGTCGCCGGCCTGCGCGCGAAAATCGACACCGGTGCCAGTACTTCCAGCCTGCACGCTACCGAAATCGAGCCTTTTGTGCGCGACGGTGTCGAGTGGGTACGTTTCAATGCCCACCTGGGCACCCTGGTACAACTGCGTCACCGTCACTGTGAAGCGCCTTTGGTGGCAATTAAAACCATTAAAAGCTCCAATGGCCACACCCAGGTTCGCTATGTGATCCGCACCGGCCTGGCGCTGGGTGATAGGGTCTGGCCGGTCGAGTTCACCCTCGCCTGCCGCAAATCGATGCGTTATCGCTTGTTGCTGGGCTCAAAAGCGTTGATCGACGGCCAATTGGTCGTCAACCCTGCACTAAAATATGTACAAGACAAGCCGGAATTCCCGGTCACTACTACCTCTGCCACAGGTGTTGCATGAAGATCGCTGTGCTGTCGCGTAACCCGCGTCTGTATTCCACTCGTCGTCTGGTTGAAGCCGGTACCGAACGAGGCCATGAGATGGTAGTGATCGATACCCTGCGCGCCTATATGAACATAGCCAGTCATAAGCCGCAGATTCACTATCGCGGCAAGCCGCTGGAAGGCTTTGATGCGGTGATCCCGCGCATTGGCGCGTCAGTCACGTTCTATGGCTGCGCAGTGCTGCGCCAGTTTGAAATGATGGGCGTGTTTCCGCTCAACGAATCGGTGGCAATTGCTCGCTCGCGGGACAAATTACGTTCGTTGCAGCTGTTGTCCCGGCGTGGCCTGGGTTTGCCGGTAACCGGTTTTGCCCACTCGCCGGATGATATTCCCGACCTCATCGAAATGGTCAACGGCGCCCCGCTGGTCATCAAGGTGCTGGAAGGCACCCAGGGCATCGGCGTGGTGCTGTGTGAAACCGCTACCGCCGCCGAGTCGGTGATTGAGGCCTTTATGGGCCTCAAGCAAAACATCATGGTGCAGGAATACATCAAGGAGGCCGGGGGTGCCGATATTCGCTGCTTCGTGGTCGGTGACAAGGTGATCGCGGCCATGAAACGCCAGGCCAAACCTGGAGAGTTCCGCTCCAACCTTCACCGGGGCGGCAGCGCCAGCCTGATCAAGATCACCCCCGAAGAGCGCATGACCGCCATTCGTGCGGCCAAGGTCATGGGGCTGAGTGTGGCGGGTGTCGATATCCTGCGCTCCAACCACGGCCCGCTGGTGCTGGAGGTCAACTCATCGCCAGGCCTGGAAGGCATTGAAACCACCACCGGCAAGGATGTGGCCGGGATTATCATCCAGCACCTGGAAAAAAACAGCAGCCCGCATATGACCCGGACCAAGGGCAAAGGCTGACAGCGCATCAACCCTTGGGTGAGCAGACTTGTTGTGGGAGCGGGCAAGCCCGCTCCCACAGGGTCAAAGCTATACCGCCCCTCTTGGCAACATAAGCCCCAGCGGCAAACGTACACGGGCTTCAAGCCCTCCGCCGCTGCGGTTACGCAGCTCGACATTGCCACCATGCATGGAGGCAATCCGCTTGACGATCGCCAGCCCCAGCCCCGTACCTTTACCGCCACGGGCACGGTCACCGCGGATAAACGGGTTGAAGATATCTTCCAGCTCCGCAGGATCAATCCCTGCCCCCCGGTCCATCACGCTCAGCACCACATACGGCGCGCTGACATCACCCGATACGTAAGCCGCAACCTCCACGTCTTCGCCAGCATGGTGCAAGGCATTGCCGATCAGGTTGTTGAGCAAACGCTTCATCGATACCCGACGTAGCGCAAACGGCTGAATCGGCTGCAGACGCAGGCGCACCTGCTCTCCGTTCTGGTTATAGGGTGCCACCACTTCACGGATCAATTCACACAGATCAACCTCTTCAACCGGCTCGTCACGGCCGTCACGGATAAAGGCCAGGAACTGGTCGAGAATCGCGTCCATGTCCTCAATATCACGCACCATGTCGTCGGTCAGGTCGTTGTGGTTGCCCATCAGCTCCAGAGACAGACGCAAACGGGTCAGCGGGGTGCGCAGGTCATGGGACACGCCTGCAAGCATCAGTTCTCGCTCGCGGCCCGCCTGTTCGACGTCTTCAGCCATCTGATTGAAGGCGCTGTACACCTCCGTCATTTCGCTGGGCGTGTCGCCGACAGGCAAGCGCACGCTGCGCCCCTGCCCCAACTGGCGAGCTGCATACACCAGACGCTTGAGGGGCTGATTAAGCTGGCTGACGAAAATCCACGCCGAAGCAGTGGACAACAAGCCGATGGCTAAAAACCAGCCCAGTACATTCCAGATTTTTTGCCCACGCAGCGGGTGCGGATACAACGGCACTTTCAACCAGCCATCCCCCAGGCTCGGGGCACGCACCCACAGCGCAGGGGATGTGTGCATACGCAAGCGCACCTCTGTATCGGGGCCAAGCTCGGCCTGCATCTGACGCTGATAAATCTCGCTGTAAGGCCAGTGCTGTTCACCCTCGGGTACACCTCCGCCCACGACGCGAACCAAATCAACGGCATCGATGATCTTATTGCGGTTTTCCTCATCGGCGGCCCAATAGGCACGCAGGGTCAGCGCCACGCCGTGGCTGTACTGGCGGTCAACCAGCACGTCCTCGTTCATAAGCAGATAAACCAGCGTCAGGGCCTTGGAAAACAGCACAACAATCAGGACAAGCCAGAGTGTGCGCGAGAAGAAACTTTGGGGGAACCAGACAGGGGTTTTCATAGACAGCCGCTTTTATACTTTGCAGGAGCGAGCCCCGAGGCCCGAAAAAAAGATAAATCGCGAGCCACACGGTACCAGACAGCACCAGTGCGACTCGCTCCTACAAATGATCTGTCATTTGGTTGCGTTGCCATCCGGCACGAACACATAACCCACGCCCCAGACGGTCTGGATATAGCGGGGCTTGGACGGATCCGGCTCGATCATGCGGCGCAAACGGGAAATCTGGACATCGATTGAACGCTCCAGCGCATCCCACTCACGACCACGGGCCAGGTTCATCAGCTTGTCGCGGGTCAATGGCTCGCGGGCATGCATGACCAGGGCTTTAAGTACCGCAAACTCACCCGTGGTGAGCATGTGAACTTCGTCGCCACGTTTGAGTTCGCGGGTTGCCAGGGACAACTCGTAATCACCGAATGTCACGCTTTCGTCTTCGCTACCCGGCGCACCCGGCACCGGCGGCGCCTGACGACGCAATACCGCACGCACACGGGCCATCAGCTCATCGGGGTTGAAAGGCTTGGCCAGATAATCGTCGGCACCCAGTTCCAGGCCCTTGATACGGCTAAGTTCATCACCTTTGGCTGTCAGCATGATGATCGGCACGCGATTGCCCGCTGCACGCAAACGGCGACAGGCTGACAGGCCGTCTTCGCCGGGCAGCATCAGATCCAGCACCACAAGGTGGTACATTTCGCGGGCCAGCCGACGATCCATGTCCGCTGCATTGGTCACGGAAGTGGCGCGATAACCCTTGCTGGAAAAGAAACGTACCAGCAAGTTGCTCAGCCCAGGATCATCATCAACGATAAGGATTTTTTCGCCTTCAGACGTTTGTGCAGTGCTGCTCATTAGGATGCTCCTGTGATCTCGGCGCGCATTATGGCTCAGCCGCTGCGATACGCATTGTGTGCATTGTTAGCAGATTTTTCTTCCTTAAACATTAGACCAGGTAATGAGACCACCGCGCGCAATCCCCTGAATCCGGGAACGCTGGTTATAATGCGCGGCCTTTTGTGTCGGGCAATCTCGAACTTTCAATGGTTGTGCCAGTATTTATTTTTTCAACATCTGGCGTAATCAGCTGACTTCACGGGTCAACAGGCTGCCCTTTTGGCCCAGGCAGCGGCCCCTTCCGGGCTGCTCAACCAGCCTCGCAAGCCTTCAAGCCCGGGCCTGCGAGCCTGCATCACATTTTGTCAGGTGGTTTTATGGACAGCATCAACAGCCGCATCGCCGAAGAACTCGGCGTGCGCCCGCAGCAGGTCGAAGCGGCCGTCGCTCTTCTGGATGAGGGCTCCACCGTACCCTTCATCTCTCGGTATCGTAAGGAAGTGACCGGCAGCCTGGATGACACCCAGTTGCGTCACCTCGAAGAGCGCCTGCGCTACCTGCGCGAACTCGACGAGCGGCGCGTCAGTATCCTCGCCAGCATCGAAGAACAAGGCAAGTTGACCCCCGAACTGGCCCGCGACATCAAACTCGCCGACACCAAGACCCGCCTTGAAGACTTGTACCTGCCGTATAAGCAAAAGCGCCGCACCAAGGGCCAGATCGCCCTGGAAGCCGGCCTCGGCGAGCTGGCAGACGGCCTGTTCAACGACCCGACACTCACGCCAGATGCCGAAGCTGCCCGTTTTGTCGACACTGAAAAAGGTGTGGCTGACGTCAAGGCAGCCCTTGATGGCGCCAAGTACATCCTCATGGAGCGCTTCGCCGAAGACGCCAGCCTGCTGGACAAGCTGCGCAGCTTCCTCAAACAGGAAGCCATCCTCAGCGCCCGCGTAATTGCCGGCAAGGAAGAGGAAGGCGCCAAGTTCCGCGATTACTTCGAGCACGATGAACCGCTCAAAAGCATGCCATCGCACCGCGCACTGGCGATTTTCCGCGGTCGCAACGAAGGCATTCTGAGCTCGTCGCTCAAAGTCGGTGAAGAATTGCCCGGCACGATGCACCCCGGCGAAATGATGATTGCCCAGCGCTTCGGTCTGGAAAATCAAAACCGCCCGGCTGATAAATGGTTGAGCGAAGTGGTGCGCTGGACCTGGAAGGTCAAGCTCTACACCCACCTCGAAACCGACCTGCTGGGTGAATTGCGCGACGCCGCTGAAACCGAAGCCATCAATGTATTCGCCCACAACCTGCACGACCTGCTGCTGGCCGCGCCGGCTGGCCCGCGCGGCCAGCAGCAGGTCGTGCAGGTTG
>NZ_WIVQ01000316.1:0-279 GCF_009600545.1 Pseudomonas sp. FSL R10-1339
AGTGCATCGCCGCGAACAGGGCAAGAATGCGCCTGTTCGTGGACAATCACGCTGAAGATTTAACCTTTAACGTAGGCTCTAGCATTTTCTTTCTCTTACCGGTGCCCGTGCATAATTCACGGCTCGCAGCCATTTATCCGCAGCGACAAAGCCCGCAACACTAAAGATTGGGGCTTTCGCGTCAATGCGAGAAGTTCGGCTACTTGCTAGTCTAGTGTGTAACTAGAGAAGAATTGGTTTGATCTTTCAATACGCATAGGATAACCCACCATTCATAGA
>NZ_WIVQ01000317.1:0-279 GCF_009600545.1 Pseudomonas sp. FSL R10-1339
GAATAAGACCTCCTTAACGAACGAATAGACAGAGACTCTAAAAAGACTGATTTACAAACTTATAAACGAAGAATAATAGAATGAGAATTACGTTTTTAATGCTACTAGCGGCTTGTCTCGCCATGCCTATTTATGGTCAGACAACCCACACCAATCCAAATAAGGGGGCGAAGGAAAGAAAAATGACAACAATCTATGACTTCAGCCTTACCGATGCCCAAGGCAACGAGGTAAGTCTCTCTGAATACAAGGGCAAGGTATTGCTTGTTGTCAATACCG
>NZ_WIVQ01000318.1:0-278 GCF_009600545.1 Pseudomonas sp. FSL R10-1339
TTCCGCGGAGTTGAGATTTCTGAATCGATGCTCGATGAACCGCTCGATGGCTTGCCTTACTTGGATCGGTTCTATCGTTATTTGGGTGACGAATATCAGCCTTCGACACTCAAAAAGAGAGGGTAAGGATATGCAGTGCAGAATGGATAAACGCGTGATTGAACTGCTCAACGAAGATGGCGTTGAGATCACTTGGGAGCAGTTTCGGGCGGCTTATGATCGTCGTCGAAATGAGCGAGATGCAGACCCATTAAAGCCTGTTCGACGTGCTCGCCGGG
>NZ_WIVQ01000319.1:0-273 GCF_009600545.1 Pseudomonas sp. FSL R10-1339
GATGTTTTCAAAGTTTCCTCTGTAACATCAACCACTTGCGCTTTCGATCTCTCGTTAGCGGGAGGCGAATTCTACAGTGTTACACACTGCTGTCAACGCTTTATTTCCAGCTTCTTTCGATTGAGATAATCGAGTGGTTAGCCAGGCAAATGGCCTGATTAACCGTACGAGCTTTTTACAAAGCTTGTACTTATACAAAAACAAAATCCCCGTCTGCGTGAGCAGACAGGGATTTTGGAATTTAATCTTGACGATGACCTACTCTCACATGGG
>NZ_WIVQ01000032.1:0-49151 GCF_009600545.1 Pseudomonas sp. FSL R10-1339
GCTTTCGCCTGACAGCAGGGCCAGCCGGCTATGCAGGTCCGCTCCGACGCCGCGCAGGATATCGCGCTCCCCCAACAACGCCGCGATATCACAGGCCATGTCGGCCAGCCCAAGGTCCTGACCGCGCAGCAATAGATGGGCAATCCGCGGATGTGCAGGCAGTTCAGCCATCGCTTCGCCGTGGGGGGTGAGTTTTGCTCCATGCAAGGCACCCAGCCGATCGAGCAATTGCCGGGCCTGTGCATAACTGGCCGAGGGCGGCATATCGAGCCAGATCAGTTGCTCGGGAGTGACACCCCAGCGTGCCAGTTGCAGCGCCAACCCGGCCAGATCAGCCTGCAGGATCTCCGCACTGCCATAGGCCGCCAACTGCGCGTGCTGGTCCTCGGACCACAGCCGATAACACACACCCGGTTCCAGACGCCCGGCGCGGCCGGCACGCTGGGTGGCACTGGCGCGGGAAATGCGCTGGGTATCAAGGCGGGTCATGCCGCTGCCCGGGTCAAACCGCGGAACACGCGCCAGCCCGGCATCGATCACCACACGCACGCCGTCGATAGTCAGGCTGGTCTCGGCAATATTGGTGGCCAGCACCACCTTGCGCAGGCCTTTTGGCGCAGGCTCGATGGCCGCACGCTGGGCCGCCAGATCCAGTTCTCCATGCAAAGGGCACAGCAGAATATCGCTGCGCGAACCCAGCGCGTCGGCCAGTTGCTGATTGACCCGGCGAATCTCCGCCTGCCCGGGCAGGAACACCAGCAGGCTGCCGCTTTCATCGTTGATGGCATCGAGCACGGTCTGCACCACTCGCGGCTCGATAAACTCACCCGGCACAAACGGCCGCCCCCAGCGCATCGCCACCGGGTACATGCGGCCCTCACTGCGCAAGATCGGCGCATCGTCGAGAATGCTCGCCAGCCGTTCGCCCTCAAGAGTGGCGGACATCAGCAGAATTTTCAGCGGCTGTTCATCCCGAAACAGCTCACGCCCATTGAGGCTCAAGGCCAACGCCAGATCGGCATCCAGACTACGCTCTGCAAGTTTGCTGATTTGACACATTGTCAAATACTTAAAATCCGCTACATTTTAAGGACAAATCCAGCCTTCAAGGGTAAATAAAACCGTGACAATCATCAAAAGTAAAGGCTACGTCACCCACTACCCGCTGCAGGCCATTGATGAAGAGCTGGCATACAAGCTGCTGATGTCTCCGACCACACTTGATAGACACAATAGTAATGCTCTGCAGCTTTTCGACTGTCACTGTCACTGCTTGGGCGAGTACCTCAGCCTGACCAACCTTGATGGTGAAAAACTCACGTGGCTGGTCGAAAGCTTTCTTGGAAGCCTTCACGTTGGCGACATAGCTGTGCTTGAAGAGTACATAGTTCGTCAACGATCAATTGCTGTTACTGAGATGATTTCTGGTCTGGTCGACCTTGTTCCAGGCCTGCAGCCAGTGATCTGGTCTCGTGCCCGGCTGCCTCACTTTGAACAGACATGGCAAGAGAGCAAGCACAAGCTAGACCCGGAGATCGTCTCCTTCTGGAGTGGGTGGAAGGTCAAGGCCAAGAAAGGAAAATCGGTTTATCTCAAGCTAGTTGCGATGTATCACTCGCACGGCCCTGAGTTCACCAAAGCTTTCCATGAAGCGATCAGACGCGACTCTTTGAAGCGCGCCAAAGTGGCGAGCGGGATGATCAATAAGCTCGCCAAATACATATCTGAGCAAAGCTTTCGTTTCCCTCCGGCAGCTTTCCAGTCACCGGAGATGATGGAAGACTTTTTCGAGCACTATTTCTGGCACTACCAGAACATTGAGTACGAGCGCAACGAAGACCCAGAACTCAATGCTCGCACTTTCAGAACTATGCGAAACCTGATCATAAGATGCTTCCTCAAAACCGATGTTTGGTCGGCTGACGAAGACGCAATAGTTTTGCCTGCAGGGAAGAGTAAGGCTGGCTCCGAGCTCAACATCAAGAAGAACAAGCATGGCATTGAGATCAAAGACAAACTTCTGACAGAAGTACCCGTGCATGTCACGGACATCCAGGCAATCGACCTCCTTTATGGAGAGATTACCAGTGATCTGTCGTGCATCGAAAAATGGGGGCTATCAGAGGCGTTGGCAATTCGCAAAGCGCAACGAATTCGAGTCAGAGAAGCTGGGGACGGCATGCTTCTGGAGCGTGTTGTCCGCAACCCCCAAAATCGCCTTAACTTCGAAAAGCTAGGCTTCGCAAATATTTGTCGCACCTTCGAAGACGAAGGCATGTGCACAACGAATGATGCGCGTCGTCGTTACGGAATAAGGCTTCCGGCGCTAGCACTAAAACTTGGCCTACCCACAACCTACAGCTTACTGCCGTTTCAGTGCTTACTCACTCTATACCACCCGGAAATTACCACTACCTTCATGGACGACTTGGTGATTTGGGACGGCCCAAAAAGGGTTTCGTTCTTGAAGACTGACAAGGGCTATGAACTTATTGGATTTAAGGATAGGCGCGGGAGTAAGAACTCCGAACAGAAAATCCTGCTGCACCCCAAGGCTGCTGCGCTCGTTCGTATGGTAGAAGAGATCACGGAGCCACTTCGCCAATACCTTAAAAAGCAAGGCGATCCGACTTGGCAAAAACTTTTTTTAACGTGCGGAAGAAGCTTCAACTATCCGAAAACTGCTGACAGCAACATTCTAAATCGAACGGCAGTCGATAAGAACGCTTTTAGGCGCGAAGTTTTCATTGCGCGGCTATCGCCCCACACCGTGAAAAGAGGCGACGACTTGGTGGACTTTATCAAGAAGCTCTCGATAACCAGGGTTCGCGCTCAGTCAGCCGTGGCTGATTACATTCAAAATCATAGCCTGCCAAGACTTGCCAGAAAGCTTGGTCACGCCCACATGAACAGAGACCTGTTGGATTCCTACCTGCCCACCGCGATCTATGACTTCTTCGCGACCAGGTATGTGCGTATTTTCCAGAAGGGAATCATCTGCGAAGCCATGAAAGACAGTAAATACCTACTTCGTGCTTCCAAGTTTGACGATTTCGACCAAATGCACGAGTTTTTGAGCCGGTACACACTCAAGGAGGTTCCGGAGAACCTCAAAACCAGGGAAGAAAATCGCTTGGCCAATGGTGAGATTGTAGAGGTGGGTGTCTCCGTGTCTGCTGAAAGCATGACCGCGCTGATGTCCATCAGAAAAGCCATCAATCTCAGCAAGACGCCACACGCTGTTCGAGGGCTGGCCAAATACTGGGCTGCGGTTTGCGATACGGTCGAGAAGTACATCCTCAAAAGTCGCGACAAACTCCTGCACGCTCATTTGGAAATCGCCTCCAAAAATTGCAACCCCAGCGCCTACGAGAGCATGATCCATGCAGTATCCTGAACACCTCGCTCATTTCGCCAGCCTGTTCAAGAAACGCGACATATCACACTTCATGTCGGCTCCGTGGCTTGTCTCAAGCTTCAGGGATCCTGTGTGGAAATACAATTTTGGTTTCAAGACCGACCAAGACCTGGATTGGAGTGTTCACCTGTATGACGGTTCGTTATTAACGGATCCACAGCACGTCAAATTACTCAACTCGTTGCAATGCTGGCTGATAGCAGCGACTCAAAATTCAGCTGGGCCAGGCTTCACCAATAGCTGGGCCTCACAGGCGGCATCTTTTCGACGAACGCTCACGCTCATTGACCATATCCTTCAAGGCGCCGAAGCCTTGGAGCTGGTCGAGCATGGCCTGAGCGCGCTTACCTATGACGTGATGTGTGACATCATCGAGCAGGTCGGGACTAGTAGCTACGTCGCTGTGAGTACCTACGATTGGAACAATCGTCTCGCGAACTACTGCATTTCGCTTCTGGAGGAAACTAGCCCAGCGGCCATTGATAAATGCCTGGAGGATTACCCTTCCATCTCCGACATAACACCTCTTCAGCTCGAAGAGAACGTGCTTGATATCCCTCTGGAGCTGATCCCGCGTGTAAGAGCCGCGCTTTATATCAACAAGATGTACCACACCCATCCAAATGGTGGAGTGAACGTCAACTCAGTATGGGTCAGTGCACAACTATACAACGATACTTTAGCTGGAAAAAGGCGACTCAAGCCCCTGCATAGCATATTAGGTTTCATTTGGCGTAATGATCGCTTTATTCGTGAGGTCGATGGCGCCCCGGTCACCAACGGCAACCCAGACCGCATGACCAAGCGAGACTTGGTCTTGTACCGCACCGCCTTTACCATCTTACAAAAGATCTCTGCCCTAGATTTTCCACTCCCTACCCCAGAAGATCTTAGAGAGATTGCAACCTATAAAGTAACAGGGGCGGCGATGGGCCGTTTTAAAAATGTCCCAACCCCAATCATTTTCAAGGCGATCAAAGATGGCATTGAGTTCCACTTTGAATACGGCCCGCAGCTTCTTGAAAGCTATGTGAACATCGCCAAATATTCCGTGAAACACAAGGTCAACATCACAGGCATCCCAGACACAACTATCCTCTCGCTACTCGAACCCTCCATCGCTAAACTTGGCGTCCAGTACCTAGGAATTTCTACTCGCTCCAACGGAAGGGATCCTGGTACTGAACTAAAAGAAAGCAAGGAACTGTATTTCAGCAAGCTACGGGGCAATGTAGGGCTACTGGAACTCATCGCGGTCTATTACGGATCTATCCAGTTGTTGGTAGGAGCAACGATGGCGAAACGGGGTTGTGAACTACGCGGCCTCGATCCTGCCAACTGTCTCAGCGCGGACAAAAAGTGGCTGATCGCCCCTATCGCCAAGTCTAGTCGGGGTCTAAAAGGTCGCAGGGCTCGAAACGCCCGCCCCATTGATCCCCTAGCGGCGGAAATGGTTCAGACGCTCATTGACTTCCAGACAGAGCTGATCAGCATCGGCTTCATCGATCAGCACCTTCCCTTGTTTTCGTCCCCAGGCATCATAGGCACAAGTTCTTTGACGCCTTGCGACGTTTACCTCTACTACAAAAATATTGATCTGTTTTGTGATTACTTTGAGGTCGAGCGCGACAGTTTGGGGCGTCGCTACTACATCCGCCAACACCAACTGAGGCGGTTCTTTGCCTTAATCTTCCTCCATTGTGGGTACGGGGCAAGCGTAGGCATCCTGCAGTGGATGTTCGGGCACACTGACCCGGCGCACATCTGGAATTACATTACGGAGGAGCTGCCAGGCAAGGAGCTTCAAAACACCTTGTCGCAAGCCCTCAGCGAGCGTATCGCCTCTGGCGGCGCCACGTACTATACTGATGTGGTTGATCTGATTGAGGCTAAATTCGGCACCCGAAACGTGTCATTAATGGATGCAGAACAGCTCGCAGAATACTTTGACTTTCTTATGGAAAGCGACCAAATGACCATGGAGCCAGTTTTCCTGGAGAGTGATAACGGTTTACGGGTTGACATACTTGTTGTTGTGAGGAAACAAGATGAAATGGGATGAGGGAAAAACCATTCAAGCCGCCTCGATTGAGAACACGAGAAAGTTATTACTAGCGATAATCGCGACGCCTTACAAGTACCTCAAAAGTGTCGTTATAAGGGACTCCCTTATTAGCCAGGCATCTCTGGCGAAGCTCGCTTTGGAAACGATCGTTGAGGGAGAGACGCTACATATATCACCCATAAGTTTAAACACATTTAAGCAAAGAAGCGAAGAGCGAATACCGGGTGGATTCCTTGCAATAGATCGCCTACGTAAAAATGCTGCGTCGGTTATCAACAAGGAGGAAAAAAAAACACCCACGAAAAACAATAGAACTAGAGAGGCGATACTGGCGCAATTGGCGGAGCTTAATCTCAGCCTTGATGTACAGAAGCGCTCAAACTTGATACTCCTGCAAACCTTATCGGATGTCCGCAGTAAGCTGGATGGCGTAGTCAGCGCACAAGATGAAGTGACGCGCAAGATTCGCGCTGCGGAAATATTAAAGCGTATCACTGCAATAACCAGTCTAAACCCTGAAATGTATCAAATCCCGCCTATACAGAAGGCATCGGTCGTATCTATCACGGCCAAGGGTAAGAAAAATGAATGAAGAATTTCTGGTGGAAACGCTAGATCATGTAGATCTGTTCCAGAGATTTTCCGGAGGTAAGACGCGCAAGCATGCCTTCTACAAATTCCCATACATAAAGTGGCCAAATAACGAGCCATGCCATATCGCCAATCTCTATTTGCTAAAACTATCCAAGAAGCATGAGCAAATTTCTGCTGATGGTCGAAGGCAGGACAGCAAGGGTGGAACGATTGGCCAGTACGCGAGCAACATTAGCCAGCTGATAAGACGCTGCTGGCATTACAGGGTCGACCCTTATCACATAACCGACAAGTTTTTTGAAGATTTCATCATTGAGCTAATTGAAGAGCCCAACCCTAGAAAACCTGATAAACCAAAAAGAGCAGACAGAACCACCATCAACATAGGTAGAGAGTGCTTAAAGTTCCTAGCTTGGATTGGCGAATTTTATGGCGACCTCAACTTCGTATCACCAAAAGGCACCATCAAGTTAACCACCGAAGAAGTAATTCGCACCTTCAACAATCAACACAAAGTAACAACTACGATCTCGCACCACTCTTTCCCCCTACCTTTCCGCGAGCACACACGAAGCCCAATTTCTGAGCATAACATTGACAAGATGGTGCAGGCGGTAAATGATAGCGGCAAGTCCGAGTTCCTCAAAGCGCGACACCTTGCACTGCTCACACTTCTTCAGCATACAGGCGCTCGGCGATCGGAAATCGCATCCCTGACAACATCGTCACTGCGTGATGCCCTGCTGATGAAGTATCCAATGCTAAAGCTGGTAACGCTTAAGCGCGGCGAAGCATTTGTCCGTGAAGTTCCGGTGAATGCGATTGCATTGAATGAGGTCAAAAAATACTTAGCCGCAAGACAGAAGTTGATCAAAGCACACCCAGAAAACCAAAACGACTACTTGCTCATATCTGAAATAACAGCAAAACCGATCGCACCTGAGACTATAACGTCGATAGTCTCGAAGATCAGAGAATCGGCTGGAATTGAAGAGCAAGCATGCGCGCATATGTTCCGCCATGCCTTTATCACGAACTTGTTCAGATTGCTCGTCGAACGACACAAGTATGAAAGCAAGGATGAGTTCCAAGCAGCACTTATCAGCGACAAGGAATTCTTACGCAAAGTTAGGGAGTGGACAGGCCACAAGAGCATTGAGTCTCTCAGAGACTATCTAACAAAGGTATTCGAAGGAGATAAGAGCATAGGTGATGCGGCTGAAAGCGTGCACAAGACTAATACGTTAACGCTTTATCAGAAGAACTCCGATGCTCTTTACAACGAATTCAAGCTCAAAAAAATAACTCCAGATGAGTTTATGCGACGGAGTGACGAGTTGATGGCGCTGCGGGATCTCGAGCTTTCTAGGTATGACGGCCAGCCTAAGTCTCTTTAACGCCTGGCGGTGATGACGACCGTCCACTGCTACACGCAGGACAGTGCCCCCCGTAGTGCCCCCCATCTGGGTACATAACGGGGCAAAAGGAACTTAATGTTCCGTATCGGGGGCATTACGCCATACGCTTCGGGCTTCCATTCTCAAGCCTCTGGCCCATCGTGGGCCGGCGCGCTCCGCTTGCGCTTTTGGCCACAAGTTGCAGGATGGTATCGGGAACAATTATGTCGAGGTGCTCATCGGTTGCGCCAACTGATAATCCCTGTCCTGTCCACACGGATGCCGCTCTACCTAAAGTGCATTGCCACCTATGAGTTTTTATTAGGGTGTGCGATAAATGCGGCACAGCGCCTGGGCACTATATCGATAGCAATTGCAATCAGCGAGCTTGGAGAGTGTCTAGAAAAGCCGGGGCGATTCAATATACCTTCGAGACCTTCGCGTTATTCGGTTTCGATGGCATCTTGCTTCCCCCACGCTTCTTGATTCGCCTAGGAGCAGCAACCGGAGCGCGTCCCAGCAGCGGGTTCGAACAAGGACTCTACAATCGTGCAATCTGGGGAGTTTGAACCCAAGCAAATTGACTCACACGTGCCTGCCATTGAGAGCAGCTCTATCCGGATTTGCTGGAGCTTAGCTACCTTCGACTCTACTTCTGCTAGGTGCTTCTTGACCACCGACAGCGCGTCAGCGCACGGACGATCAGCATCTGCTGCGAGCGCGATGAGTTCTCGGATATCGTCGAGGGGAAAGCCTAACTCACGATTCTGACGGATGAAGACGAGTCTTGAACGATGCTTCTCTGTGTAGATTCGGTGCCTGCCGGTCGACCGCAGCGCCGGAGGTAAAAGGCCTATTTTCTCGTAATAGCGAATAGTTTCAATGTGGCAACCCGTTGATTTAGACAACGCCCCGATTCCTGACATGCGAATTCCCCAAGCATTTTCTTGAACCTGTAGTAGCTACAGATATTACCCTGCTCAATCGAAAATTGATTTCACGCGTTTTAAGGGCATTTTGTGGACAGAGAACAGCTAGAGAAGAACCAGATTCCCGTCTACTTCGTCGCGGTCATTGTCGCTGCTATCGGAGGTCTGCTCGCACCTAATGCTTCTCAAGCGTTAGGTGCGTTGGTGACGCCAGCCATCGCTGTGCTGATGTACACCATGTTTCTACAGATCCCATTCCTGGATCTCCGTGAAGGGCTTGCAAACAAGCGTTTCATGACGGCGCTGCTGACAGCCAACTTCGTCGCCATCCCCCTGTTGGTTTGGGCGTTGACCATGGGCCTAACGGGTCACCCAGCGATTTTGGTGGGTGCACTGTTGGTCTTGCTGACGCCTTGTATCGACTATGTGGTGGTGTTTACCCATATCGGTAAGGGCGACTCCAAACTGACTCTGGCGGCAACGCCGTTACTACTCTTGCTTCAGCTTGTGCTACTGCCCCTGTATCTGGCCTTCATGCTGGGTAATGACTCGGGGGTGGTTATATCGGTGGGCCCATTTGTTGAGGCTTTCGTAGTGCTGATTGCTTTGCCCTTGGTATTGGCGGTAGCAACAGCTGCCGGTACAAAAAGGTCACGCGTCGTTGAGGGTTGGAACAACGCTTGGGCTTGGATGCCTGTACCGGCTATGGCAGCGGTATTGGTCGCAGTGATCGGATCTCAGATTTCAGCGGTGGTCAGAGACATGGACAAGCTGCTGCCCGTCATTCCTGTCTACATTGGTTTCATGCTCTTGGCACCATTGGTTGGTGCGCTGGTTGCGCGAGCATTCAAATTGCCGGCCATCACTGCAAGATCAGTAGCTTTCAGTAGCTCGACACGCAATTCATTGGTGGTTCTGCCACTGGCATTGGCCTTGCCAGAGGAAATCAGAGGGCTCGCTGCGGCAGCAGTCATTACTCAAACGCTGATTGAGTTGGTCAGCGAACTAATTTACATCCGAGCAATTCCTGCTTTGGTGTGGCGCAAAATGTAGATGCCAGCGAAGACATAAGCCCAAAACACCCTGCGCGATTAAGCGGGCGCCCACCTATGCGGTAGCAGCTCGTTAATCTTACTCGCGCGCTGCGTCGGCAGGCTTATAAGAACATCTTTCAGGTAAGCATATGGATCGTGCCCGTTTAGGCAGCCCCGCAAGGTTTGATGCTTTCAGGGATCAGTCCGAAATAAAGCAGGTTGTGATAGAGAGCGATGAGCCAGCCCACAACTGCTAATGGCAGTGCATAGCGCCAAACACCGGCGTCCGATAAAAAGCAGGCGACGCCCAATACAAGGACGAGTGGAAACATGAAGGCTCGTTGAAACCAACAGAGCACACAGGGCAGTTGCCCCATGACTTCACCAACGAATAGCACGGCGATTGTTGATACCAGAGCGAGCAACCAAGCACAGAGCAGTAGTGCCCAAGCTCCGGATTGATGCTGTTTTAACGGTGCTTCCATAGGATTCAGTCCGCTTTCTTTTGAGCGCGCGCAGATTTGCTTATCACCTAAGGCGCGTAGAATGAAGGTTCTAGCAACTATAAGGTCAAGCGAAATGAGTCCGACCACATATACAGTCGGAGCCTTGGCGAAGGCGACCGATACCAAAGCGATAGCCATCCGCCATTACGAGCAGGTCGTCCTCCTGCCCTCCGCAGGTCGTTCAGCATCGGGCTATCGCTTCTACACCGACGAGGAGCGCGACCGTCTACTGTTTATACTCCGTAGCCGCGCACTGGGCTTCAGTCTTGACGATGTTCGAGAGTTACTAGGCTTTGCTGATACACGCGACGCTTCCTGCGCTGGGGTGGACGCAAAAGTCGAAGGGCAGTTAGAGCAGGTTCGAGTGCGCATCCGAGACCTGCAAGGTTTGGAGTCGGAATTGGAGCGCTTGATAGCTTGTTGCGAGGGTGGCGTGATCGAGCAATGCCGCATTATCGAGTCAATGTCCAATCGTCGTTAGGCGTGCTAGGCGTGCGGCTTGAAGCTCTCTCGCTATGCCTGCAAGATGCGCGTAATTTCCTTAGACTTACTAGGGCAGGTTTAAATCACCAACCGCAGTGCTTGCAGAGCTGCAACGTGCCCCCGGATAAAACAATGGGCACCGCTGCCGGCGTCAGCAACTTCTGAGGCTTGTATGCCAACCAACTTGGAGAGCTGAAGCGGGTTACCCATAGCATTACCTCACGCCGCTGGATCGCATCGATGAGATTCGATGGCTTATAGAACCCCACCTTATTTTCGGGAAAGTTTGGGCGTAGCAGTTCGATACTGTCGCTTACAAAATTGCAGCCGATGTACTCCTTCTCACCAATGGTGTGAAGTTTCCTTCCATGCCCTGGCTGACGCAGTAACGCTGTCCTACAAGGGTCAGGCCGCCCCCCTCGTTCTTGAGACCAAATCTGATCGTCGTGCTGTGTGAGGTAAGCTGCTCATTGATGATTCAGG
This sequence comes from Pseudomonas sp. FSL R10-1339, assembly GCF_009600545.1. Taxonomy (NCBI): domain Bacteria; kingdom Pseudomonadati; phylum Pseudomonadota; class Gammaproteobacteria; order Pseudomonadales; family Pseudomonadaceae; genus Pseudomonas; species Pseudomonas sp. FSL R10-1339. Next base: position 10,910 of record NZ_WIVQ01000032.1, read on the forward strand.
CGACGGCGAGATGGCTGCGTGGGCAGGGGCGCATGTCCTGACCGACAATCCCGGAGCGATGATGTATCCGTCCACCATGTTCCGCATAAACAATGTCACTGAACAACTGAATCAAAACCGAGGATAGGACAAGCTCTCCGCGCTCATGGTCGCGGAGGAAGAGCGGACTGACAAGCGCTTCCTGCGCAAAAGCCCAATCATCCGACTTAAAATTCATGGCATCTAGTGGTTGCCGATTTTGGTTTCGACGACTTCGTATGTGTTCGGATTTTTTTTGGATCTTCACTTGACGCGGCTTACAGCTGGGCCAGCCGTAAGGAAAAACTACGATAAGTTTCAGGTAAATCATTCATCCGACACTTCCTTGATTCCTTAATTAGTGCTGACTCCAAGGCTGGGAGTCTAAACTAATTTTATCCATGCTCTTATAGCTGGTCGAGCACCGCGCATCCGCACCTCTCACGTGCGAATTAAAGATTTCTGGTCGCTAAGTGAGCACGGTGTAGCAACTAGCATTGTAAAAACTCAGAGCCGCAAACGGCTGATCGCACGGCACGCGCGTCAACACTCCAAGAAAGCCGCCGAATATTACAAAATTGTAATTTCTCAATCATGCCCCTGTTATCTACAGATTGCAACGATACAACTCGGCGATGACATAGGAAGCGCGACCAGCTTCCTTCAAACAACAATTCCAGCCGAAGTGCTTTCTAGTTCTGCCGAACCGAAGGAGTGATTAATGATTAACAATACAAAGTTTTCGATAGCCGCTATGGCAATGGTTGTCAGCTCTGTGCCGTCAATGGTGATTGCGGAAGAAAAAAATGGCGGTTTTATAGAGGATAGTAGCCTTACCGTCCTTAACCGCAACTACTACTTCAATCGCGAACATCGTAACGGAGAGTCAAGCCCTACAGGCAATGGATATTCAGAAGCATGGGCAAACGCGATTATTACTAAATTCGAGTCTGGATTTACCCAGGGCACAATCGGTGTCGGAGTGGATGCGTTTGCTATGATTGGAATAAAACTCGACACGGGTGGCGGCCGTAATGGCGGCCGTAGTTCATTTGATGTCCTTCCAGTCAATAGCAACGGAGAGGCAAGGGACGAATACACAAAAGTGGGAGGTGCGGCAAAAATTCGCGCCTTTGACACCGTAGTAAAAGTCGGTGACGTATTCCCATCCACCCCAGTTGTGGCTGCTGGCGACTCAAGACTACTACCGGAAAGTTTCACTGGCGTCACAGCAACCAATACTAGCATTGAAGGCTTGACCGTTCAGGGCGGTCGCCTACATGCCATGAGCCAGCCAGTTTCGAGCAACATGCGCGACAACTTTGCGACCTTCTATGCCGGGCCTGTTAACTCGCCTTGGGCAGGCTACTTTGGTGGTGATTATAACTTAAACAAAAACGTCACCCTTAGTCTTTACTCCAGTCGCCTCAAGGACGTATGGAATCAATACTATGCTGGCACCGGAGTAAACTACTCATTATCAAATGAGCTTTCCGTATTCGGAGGCCTTAACTATTATAAGGCTGTCGATGAAGGAAAAAAATTACTTGGCGATTTCGACAATAACATATGGAGCGGTAAAGTAGGCGTGAAGTATGGTGCGCACACACTTGCACTATCCCATCAGCGAAATAATGGAAATAACGACTTCGATTACCTGCGTCAGTCGGACTCAATCTTTCTTGATAACTCAATTCAGTACAGTGATTTTAACTCACCTAAAGAACGCTCTTGGATGGTTCGCTACGACCTCGACATGACATCGTATGGTGTGCCTGGCTTGTCGTTTATGACGCGTTACGGTCGTGGCACTGATGCTGATTACTCTAACGCCAATACGACGTACATGAGACGCGATGCGGATGGAAACCCACTTACTGACCAGAAACGTTGGGAGCGTGACATCGAAGTAAAATATGTCGTTCAGACAGGTACCTTGAAAGATATGTCTTTCCGCCTACGGCAAGCTAATACTCGCGCAACCACATTTGAGTCGGATCTGGATGAGGTTCGTGTGATTATTGAGTATCCATTAGCTATTCTTTAAGATCTGCGCAGGATGAATCGTCCTAGACGAACATTCCGTTTTAGCTGGAAAATTTCAAAAATGTAATTTTTCAATCATCTTCCTGTTAGCTTAAGTCACCTATAGTAAACTGGAGTTCATAGATAGCAATCTGCTAGCGCATCTGGCTAGACTGCTACAGGTAATTAACACCCTTGCAAAAACCTGGAACTCACTGCTGTCAAGTTGAAGCTCCGCATCCACTTTTAGATTACTCATCTAAATACGATGTATTTTAAGACGCCCTTCGGGGCGTCTTTTTTATGCCTGCAGTAAACACCCCCCACATTTTATGTCTTATGACGCACTTCAAAAATATGACCCCCTATGCCAAGAGCGTAGAGGCTAACCACCTTTACGGCATTTTCCTGCCACTGTGTATCTGACTGTATTCAGTACTCCTTCAGAGTCTTCGTATGTCATAGCTGCGGGCATCACCCCGCACCCTTCCGCTGGTCGCACCATGCTAACTACATTCACAACATCTAATTTCATTCCGTATTTATATTGCTTAGCTACGGGAATTTTTTTTCCATGCCTAATCGCATACTGCTCCATAGCTACGGAGTTGGCACTCATTCTTTTTTCAAAAACCTTGTCACTATCTTTAGCAAATACGTTTGAAGAGATCGCAGCGACCACAATAAAAATAACATAATTAATAGTCTTCACTTTTTGCACCTCACATGTCAATAAAAACCCCGCAACCGGAATCGGGGCGGGGCTTATGTGTAGCACCACTACATTTACTTACTAATCGGGCCCTTATCACCGCCTGACATTTTCGGAGGAGTTTTTTTCAGCTCTTTGGCTAAAAACTTCTCCATAGCCTGCTCGGTAGCTTGAGTAGCTCTAGCAATAGTCCGGTCTCCACCACCCTCAGCCAATGCAGTGGAAGAAAGAATCAATGCTCCTACAAGAGCGTAAATTTGTGCGATTTTCATTTCGACACCTCATATTAAATACTGGTATTAGAGTATCAATACGAAGCTATCAATACGGTGGCACTAAGATTACATATCCGTCATCATTGATATAAATAGCCCGCTAATGAGGATCAGCAGCGGGCTTTAAAAACAAACTGCTATACTATTTCTTGTTTTTCGCTGTCTGCCTCTTCATCTTTACGGTGTGCCCAGTGATATAACGCAGGAAGTATCAGTAGGGTCAACACAGTTGAGGACAGTATTCCGCCGATCACAACGGTAGCTAGGGGCCGCTGGACTTCCGCGCCTGTTCCAGTAGCTAGAGCCATGGGGATAAAGCCAAGGGATGCCACCAAAGCTGTCATTAATACTGGGCGCAACCGCGTCAGCGCTCCTTCATTGATCGCAGAACTCAACGAATGTCCCTCTTCTCGAAGGTTGCGGATAAAAGCAATCATCACCAGACCGTTCAGCACTGCCACACCCGACAATGCAATGAAACCAACACCCGCCGAGATCGACAGCGGGATATCACGTAGCCACAAAGCCATAACACCACCCGTCAATGCGAATGGAATCCCGGTGAATACCAGCATGCCGTCTTTGAGATTGTTAAACATCATGAACAGCAGGGTGAATACCAAGAGCAGAGCCACAGGGACAACTATCTGCAAGCGTTTGGCAGCTGATTGAAGTTGTTCAAACTGCCCACCCCAGGTAGCCCAATAACCGGCCGGAATCTCTACCTGTTGATCAATGGCGATGCTAGCCTCCTTAACGAATGATCCGATATCCCGTCCACGTACATTCGCGCTGACAATGACCAGACGCTTACCGTTCTCACGACTGATCTGATTCGGGCCAAGTACAAGATCGAGGGTCGCCACTTCTGAAAGGGCAATAAAACCGATCTGATCGGCATTGCCATTGAGCAGCGCCGGGACTGGAATCAGCAGTGTGGACAACCCCTCAACGTCCTTACGCATGGCGTCGGATAAACGCACCACTATGTCGAAGCGGCGATCTCCCTCATACATCGTCCCGGCCTGGCGGCCACCGACAGCCACCGCAATGGTGTCTTGAACGTCTCCAACGTTCAGACCGTAACGTGCGGCTTTGTCGCGGTCTATGTTTATGGTCAGTACAGGTAGCCCCGTTGTCTGTTCGACTTTAACCTCGGAGGCGCCATCGACCCCCTGCATTGACGCGGCAATTTTCGCAGCGGTACTGTTAAGCACTGCCATGTCATCACCGAAGACCTTGACCGCCACATCACTTCGCACGCCTGAAATCAACTCGTTGAAACGTAGTTGGATAGGCTGGGAAAGCTCATAGTTGCTACCGGGCATAGCAGCCGCTGCTTTCTGGATCTCTTCTGTCAACGTCTCCCGGGACTTGCTTGGATCAGGCCATTGATCCTTCGGCTTGAGCATCACATAACTATCAGAGATGTTCGGCGGCATTGGATCGGAAGCAATCTCTGCAGTACCGGTTCGAGCAAACATCCGTTCGACTTCAGGCACTTTTTCCAGCACAAGCTTTTCCAGGCGCTGCTGCATTTCCACCGATTGCGTCAGACTTGTACCGGGTACTCGTAATGCTTGCAGTGCAAAATCGCCTTCGCTGAGACTAGGTACAAACTCACTGCCCATTCGACTGGCGACCACGCCACTCGCAGCGATGACACCTAATGCCATGGCAAATGCCAGCGATCGATGACTCATGACCCAATCCAGCGCGGGGGCATAAGCCCGTCGCGCTCCTCGCATTATCACGTTCTCTTCTTCCTTGACTTTGCCCGTCACGAACATGGCAATTGCCGCAGGAACAAAGGTTACGGACAGCAGCATAGCGCCTAGCAAGGCGATCACGACGGTGAACGCCATGGGGTGGAACATTTTCCCTTCGACACCGGTCAGGGCAAAAATAGGTAGATAAACGACCATGATGATCAACTGCCCGAAAATCAGTGGTCGACGGGCTTCTTTGGCTGCTGCAAACACTTCGTGAAAGCGCTCGGAGCGAGTGAGGAGGCGCCCGTGATGGTGCTGCGCATTGGCGAGGCGCCGTATAGCATTTTCGACAATAACCACTGCACCGTCGACGATAATACCGAAGTCCAGAGCCCCCAGGCTCATCAGGTTGGCGCTGACTTTGTTGGTGAACATACCTGTGAAGGTAAAGAGCATGGCTAGAGGAATGACCATGGCAGTGATCAGTGCTGCGCGAATATTGCCTAGGAATAGGAACAAAATCGCGATTACTAGGATTGCACCTTCAATCAGATTCTTCTTGACCGTGGCAATAGCCTTGTCTACCAAGTTAGTACGGTCGTAAACAGTGATCGCAACCACCCCTTTAGGCAGTGAACGGTTGATTTGCTCTAGCTTGACTGCAACGGCCTGAGAGACGGTACGGCTGTTCTCGCCTATCAGCATGAACACCGTGCCGAGTACCACTTCACGACCGTTTTCGGTCGCCGCACCGGTACGCATTTCACGCCCAATATCCACGGTCGCCACATTTTTAATACGTATAGGGGTGCCATCGACGTTGGCGATCACGATATTGGCGATGTCGTCGGTGGTCGCCACTTGGCCAGGGGCACGAATCAGTAGTTGTTCGCCACTGCGCTCAATGTAGCCGGCTCCTACGTTAGCATTGTTGCTTTCCAGCGCGGTCACAATGTCTGTCAGGGTCAGCTTGTAAGCGGCCAAGCGTTTTGGATCCGGAGCAATCTGGTATTCCTTGGCGAATCCGCCAATGGTGTTAATTTCGGCGACCCCAGGAACGTTGCGCAGCTGAGGTTTAATAATCCAATCTTGGATTACCCTCAGGTCGGTCGGCGTATAGGGACTACCATCCTCTTTTACGGCGTCTTCTTGGGCCTCGACAGTCCACAGAAAAATCTCACCCAAACCGGTAGAAATCGGCCCCATGACAGCTTCCACGCCTTCGGGCAATTGTTCCTTTGCCATCTGCAATCGTTCATTGACCAATTGCCGGGCGAAGAATAGGTCGGTGCCTTCCTTGAAAATCACCGTAACTTGTGAAAGCCCCGAGCGTGAGAGTGAACGCGTCTGCTCAAGTGCCGGCAGACCTGCCATGGCGGTTTCAATAGGGAAAGTGATGCGCTGCTCAGTCTCCAGTGGCGAGAAACCTGCGGCACCAGTATTGATTTGCACCTGGACGTTGGTGATGTCGGGCACGGCGTCGATCGGCAGCTTCTGGTAGCTAGCAATGCCGAGTCCGGCCATGAGGAGAACCGCGAGCAGGACGATTATGCGTTGCTCGATGGCAAATTGGATTAGGCGTTCGAACATGAGAACCTTCTCGTGGAAGTGGCGGATCAGTGGGCGTGTTCAGCCGAGGCTTTACCCAGTTCTGATTTCAGAATGAAGCTGCCGGCAGCAGCGACTTGAGCTCCGGGCTCCAGGCCCTCTGTGATCTCAGCCAGACCTGCTGCACGACTACCTATTACTACTGCTTGCGCCTTAAACCCGTCATCAGTTCGAACGAAAACTGTTGGCCTATCCTCGACCGTCTGGATTGCTGCTTCTGGTACTGCGACTTTCGCCAGCCGGGTATCGGTATCAACCAGTACGGTTACGAACAGCCCGGGACGCCAAGCCCCTTGCGGATTCGCTATGGACACACGGACAGTGGCGGTACGAGTCTGCTCACCCAGTAAACTCCCAACGTAGGCCACGGCACCCGTAACTTCCGCATTCAACTCAGCGGCACTAACCGTGACAGACTTGCCCACCAGGACTTTGCTCAAATCCTTAGGGGAAACGCCAAAAGTCACCCAAACATGCGACAAGTCCGAGAGCGTAAAAGCATTGCTGGTTTCACTGACAACCTCACCAAGGCCCAAGTGCTTTTCGACCACAACGCCATCGAACGGTGCACGCAGCTCATACCGGTTGCCACCACTGATCACCGAGCTGCCACTAAGTACGCTGATTTTTTGTCGGGCATTACTGACAGCGATTTCGGCCTCTTGCAGAGCCTGACGGGCTTGAAGGAAATCCTGTTCGGCAGAGATTTTGTCCTGCCATAACTGGCGTTCACGCTCGTAGGTAGTGCGCGCCAACTCTAGACGACGTTGCGCTGCGGCTTGCTCACTGCGCTGATCAGAAATTTGTTGACTGGCAATCACGGCTAGTAGCTGACCTTTTTTCACTGTTTGGCCAAGATTGACATGTACCGACTCGACGACACCAGGAACCCGGGGTACCACATGCGCAGTACGGTCTTCATCGAAACGGACTTCTCCAGGAAACGGCAATGAGAGGCTGATGCTCTGTTCCTTAGCTTCGATTAACTGAATGCCGGCAGATCTGATCTGATCGTCGCTCAGAGTCAGGTGACCTTCTTCTGCTTCCCCTTCTTCATGCCCGCCATCAACTGACTCCTTGGCCGCACCCTCGTTGCTGTGATCAGCATCGTGGCCCTGCTCTTCTTGCGTCTGTACGCCGGTGGACGCTGTTGACGTGCTACCCATCCAGAGCGAACCAACACATATGCCCACCGTGAGGGTCAGTGCGGTGACAAGGATTTGTTTTTTATCCATGGGACTCCCTACGCAGCTCAGTGGGCAGTCACGGATTACCGTGGCACTGCGATGCTGAGTAGCGGTTAAAAAAGTGTTATATGAAATTCAAGGGGTATGAGTGAGCTTGTCGACATCACCGAAAATTCGCTCGATACGCACCCAGGCGTCTGTCGCCTCGGCAATGGCCTGGATGTACTGGCCGCGCGCGCTGATTAAGGTGCGCTGGGCATCTAGCACATCTAGGAAGTTGAATTTCCCCATTTCGAAACCACGGGTAGCGGTATCTACAGCACTTTGCGCGGCAGGCAGGATGGTTTGATTGAACGACGTGATTTCAGTGTTCGCTGTCTTCCACTGAGCTAGAGTGGTCTGAATTTCTGTGCGCAGGCGTAACTCGCTGGCATTGCGAAGGTCGCGGGCCTGATCAGTTCGGCGGGCGGCTGCCAACACATTGCCCTGATTACGATTGAATAATGGGATGGGCATCGACAGCCCTACGACATTCACGCGCTCACGCTCCCGTTCATCGTATTGGCTACCTAAACTTACGGTTAGGTCAGGAATGCGCTGGGCTTTCTCCAAGCCAAGTGAGGCTTCACGCTGGTCAATTTGCAGCTTTGCCAACCGTAACTCCGCAGTCTGACCGATGCGATTAAGGAGCAGCGAAGGTTCCGGTACAGTTGGCATTGGCTGACTTGAATCACTTACAGACGCAAACGCCGGCAAAGGCACACCAATGACTCGAGCGAGTTGTTGATAGGCATTTGCCTCCTCTCGCTCTGCCCGTTTCAGCTCTAGGCGTACCTCCGACAACTGGACTTCTGCTCGCGTACCTTCAACAGGCGATGACTTGCCACTACTGATGCGACCTTGAGCTACATTCAAGCCACGCTGTGCGAGCTCAAGTGATTGACGTGATAACAGCAACCTTTGCTGAGCCGTAGATGTGTTGTAAAACGCCTGAATGACATCGGCACGTAGAACATTACGCTTGCGCTCCAATTCAATCTCGGCTGCATCTTGCGCTCGACTTGCCACTTCGATCCTAGCGCCTCGCTTACCACCAAGCTCGATCGGCTGATTGATCATCACCGTCGTAGTGCGCGAATTACGCCGGGTATCCTCAGCCTCCCAAGACAACTCAGGATTGGGAATCAAGCTCGCCTGCTGCCGATCTCCCTGAGTGATACCAATTTCCCACTGTGCTGCCGCTAGGTCAGGGTTGTTGGCAAACGCCATTTGAAGCACTTGATCCATTGTCAGCGCCTGTGAAACCGAACCAGCGGAAAAAGCCGTGCCTGATAGTGCAAACGTGCAACTTAGGCCTATTACCAACAAGGATTTTATGGTACGCAAGGGGGTAACTAACTTTCTAAGCCAACGCAATTTTATACTTCCTTTAAAGCGAATTTTCTCAACGTGATAACTGTAGAGTTCTTCATCTATCAACAAGGTGACTGAAGAATTACAAATATGTTATCCAGCTCTACTGCTGTAGGTTTTGCTCTAATATAGGAGGTGTTAAAAAAGAAAAACTTAAGGCGGAAATATGATGAAACAAAAATTCAGCAATTATCTGCCGAAGCGCACTTGTCGAATTGGGGTATTCATATGAGCTCTCTATGGATATATAGCCTATGGATTATTTCCCGCGACAGATTGTCGCAACCCTAGCTTTGGCGCCTCAAAACCGCAGCTTTGGCTTGACCCTAAAGCAGCTACAGGCTTTAGAGTGAAGGCTGTCATCTCGTAAGTTATTCAAACCATATGAAGATTGAGAATCTTATAAAAAGACAATACCAATCAGAAAACCACAGTATACGTTTATTACTTTTCTGAACCCCTTTAACTCTAGTCATTAAGAAGGTGAAATGTTATGCGAATCCTTGTAGTTGAGGACGAGCTCAAAACTGCCGAATACTTACATCAGGGACTGACTGAAAGTGGCTACATTGTTGATCGTGCGATAAATGGCGCGGATGGACTACATCTGGCGCGCCAACATGTTTATGATTTGGTGATACTTGACGTTAATCTTCCCGAACTTGATGGCTGGGGTGTTCTTGAACGTCTACGACAAAGCAGTAATGCCCGGGTCATGATGTTGACGGCCCGAGGGCGCCTAGCGGACAAGATACGCGGACTAGATTTGGGTGCCGATGATTATCTGGTTAAACCGTTTGAGTTTCCTGAGTTACTTGCACGGGTACGAACCCTGATGCGACGCAGTGAGCACATACCTGTCCCGCAGGTACTAAAAGTAGCCGACCTGGAACTAGACCAAGGACGTCATCGTGCTTTTCGCGGTGAGCAGCGCATAGATCTAACAACCAAGGAGTTTGCGCTGTTGCACTTGCTGATGCGCCAGACTGGAGAAGTGCTTTCTCGCACCCAAATCATTTCACTGGTCTGGGATATGAATTTTGATTGCGACACTAACGTTGTCGAGGTTTCAATCCGTAGGCTGAGGGCCAAAATAGATGACCCCTTCGATAACAAGTTGATCCACACCCTTCGCGGTGTTGGTTACGTATTAGAGGCGCGAGTATGAAGCCGGTCAGCCTGTCAATGCGACTAGGTTTGACAGTAAGTATCTTGGGGGCGTTGTTGGTAGTTTTTTTGGCTGTCTTGGCCTTTTTTGCGCTGACGCATGAGCTGGATAAGTTGGCAAAAAACAGCCTGATCAATAAGATGGAGCAGGTTGAACATAGCCTCTCGCTATACGATGACACGGCCGACGTAAATTCAAAACCGCATTCGTTACTGGATCAAGTCATGGGACATGACAATCTGAATCTGACCATCTATGATCTGAAAAACCTCAGGACGCCCTTACTGAAATTTGGGCCTGGATTGTCGGATCCGCGGACTGAGTTGAAAGCTGCGACTGCTGCCGTTGACAAGGTTTCCTATTCCACCAATTCAGATGGTGAAGGTCGACACTTCCTTACCGCATCCAAGCTCATCCCATTAAAGAACGGTGTAAGCGTTCCCGTATTGCTGTCGATGGATTGTGCGAACGATGAAGCGCTGCTCAGCGCGTACCTTAGGTCGACGATTATTGCACTACCGCTTTTACTAATACTCATCGGAGCAAGTGCTTGGGCCGTAGTACAACAAGGACTTTCTCCACTGAGAGAGTTCCGGAAGGTCGCCGCCATGATCTCGGCTCAAGATCTCAACCATCGACTTTCTGTTGTTAAAATGCCTCAGGAGCTTAGTGAGTTGGCTCATGGCATCAACTTCATGCTGCACCGGCTCGACAGCGGTATTCAGCAGTTGTCGCAATTTTCAGATGACTTAGCCCATGAATTACGATCCCCGATCACCAATTTGATGGGCAAGGCCCAGGTTACCCTTTCTCGGGAGCGTCCGGCAGAAGAATACAAAGCTGTGCTGGAGTCATGCACCGAGGAGTTGGGGCGTGTCACGCGAATTGTCTCGGATATGCTCTTCTTAGCTCAGGTCAGCCATCCCGCGGCACTTGTCCCGTTCGAAACAATCACCTTAGAAGATGAAGCATTTAAGGTGGTCGATCTGTTTTCACTGTCTGCGGAAGAGAAACGTATCACCCTGAATGTTACCGGAACTGGCAAGACGATTGGCGACAGGTTAATGATACAGCGAGCAATATCCAATCTATTGTCCAACGCAATTCGCCATTGCCCTGCGGGACAATCTATTTCAATTGTTATTGAAAACTATGCCGAACAGGTATCGCTACTTGTAGGCAACCCTGGAGCAGGAATCGAACCTCAGCATCTGTTGCACTTGTTTGACCGCTTTTATCGGATTGATACAAGTCGCTCGCGTGCTGAAGGTGGCACTGGTCTTGGCTTAGCTATTGTTCGATCGATCATGAACCTCCACCAGGGAACTGCGGATGTTCAAAGCATGCCTGGCAGCATGACCGTTTTCAGGCTGAGCTTCCCAAACCTCGACGGACAGACCACTTGGCAACAGGCTAGAAAGGTTCAAGGGTAAATTCCCGCAACAAACCTGTGCAACCCTCCCTGCACCACTGGACATGCGCCTGTGGTCAGGTTTTTTAATGTCCGCTGAGTTCTGAGTAAATCGCAGCAACCCCTACTCCGACATGAGATGTTTGCAAGATCCCGCTCTAGTGCTGCATGCCTTCGTTTTCTTCAAGCGCTGCATGAAACTGCAAGTTTTCCAGTTGAAGAGTCGTATGGCTGATATGGAATACCTCGCTCATCAGCCGAGTCACCTCAGCCAATATATCTTGCTCAGATCGGGAGCTACGCAAGATTACAAGGTGAGCACTCATGACATTCTTGCCGCTGGTCAGGGCCCAGATATGCAGGTCATGGATATCCTCAACGCCTTCAACCGCCCTGATGCACGCTTCCACTTCAGCGATATCGATGCCATCCGGAACCCCTTGCAACAGGATGTTCATGCTTTCTTTGAGCAAAACCCAGGTTCTGGGAAGCACCCACAGGCCGATAGCTGCGGCAACGATCGAGTCAACCCAAGTGAATCCGGTAAAACGAATGATCAATGCCGCCCCTATTACGCCCATGGAGCCCAACATGTCGCTCCATACTTCTAGGTACGCGCCTTTTACGTTAAGACTTTCGGCACTGGCAGACATTAGCAACCGCATTGAAACAAGGTTCACAACTAGTCCGATCACTGCGACGATCAGCATCCCTGTCGATTGGATTTCTGTCGGGGCTTTAAACCGCTGATAAGCTTCATACAAGATGTACACCGCCACCATGAACAACAAAATCGCGTTAAAAGCAGCTGCGAGGATCTCAAATCGTGCATAGCCGAATGTCCGCTTTTTATCCGCAGCGCGTTTGGCAATTTGAATAGCTATCAATGAAATAGCCAAGGCAGTGGAATCGGTTAGCATGTGAGCCGCATCGGATAACAACGCCAAGCTGCCTGTCACAAAAGCCCCAATGACCTCCGCGATCATGAAGCTTGTCGTTAACACCAAAGCGATCCACAATTTTTTCTCGTGTCCTGCACGAGCTTGACCGTGACTATGACCAGCGCTCATATGACTCTCCATGCGGGTGAAAGGATGCGGCAACTACTCAAAAGATCGTCAGCGGGTCAATCTTCGTCAAGAAGAGATTTCGGTTTTGGAGAGAGGCATCAACTGAAAAGCGCTTATTTTGGCACGACCTGTGTTCCCCCAAGGCACCCATACTCTAGAAAATAGCAGCACTGCAAATACGCGTATTATTTGTACCAAAACTTCCCGAAACCCCACCTGTCATGATGCCTACGCGCAACATCCAAACATGGGATTATGTATGCAGGAGGGTACGACGTTACGTAAGGATATGCGCACGTTCCAGCCAACAGTAGCCGCCCCCATAATCCTTGGAACGAACCGCTATACGGGCTTCGCCGAAGCCCTCATGAAGGTCTGTCGTCTCCCCATGGATCGAATTTGTCCCCATACCTAGCGTGTAAGGCGCGATTGCGTTCGATCCGCCTAATCCACGGATCGTAGTCCTCTGGCAATGCGGCGAGATTAGCGCTAATGATCATTTGCACTGTTTCGTCACGCAGTAACCTACTGGTCAGCTCGCGGCATTCGCCACGCGTCACCACACCATAAGCGGCGTGATTGTCTTTAACGTAGAGATCGGTCATTCCTACCCGCATATGGCCATATTTGTGTACGTCATCCGGGTAGATGTCCTCTAGGCTGAGATATCCCATACCAACTCCGGGCTAAGAATGTAATCGCTGAATAACACTGCCTGTACGCTCCGCAATGTTCAAAGGTGCCACCGATAGCGTGCACCATCATTGAAGTCGTCCCTTCGCGCCAGCGCCTACAAAAACCAGCTCACAACAAGCGACTTAGTGTGCGCATGATAGCCTCAACTCAGTTATCACCGTTCCGAGAATTCGCTTTGAACACACCTGACGCACTTGCCGATTTCAACACACTTATCAACGCACCGAAATTTTCCGACGACCCCGTTGGGAACCGCCAGAAGAAGCGGTGGCAGCTCATTGCTGGCGACATTTTCAAAAGCACTTCCATCGAAGCCCTGCTGGAGGCGAGAGGAAAAGCTGAAGGCTACATCCATGGCTTGGTGGACGCCGGGCATATTTCAACAACCGATACCGACCGCGACTATCTAATCCTGTGCGCGATTCGTAGGCGCCGTGGTTTTTTGCAACAGCTGCTGAACGAGCTCGGTTACTGAGCTAAGGCGAGCGTTACAGGACAGATGCCGCTTGAAGCGCTCCGCATGGTGGACTCGGAGCGCAGCAGACTAAAACCGTAAGAGGCCTAGCAAGCGAAAGTTCAGAGGTTTGAGGGAGCTCGAGCAATGAGCTTGTCCTGAATCGACAGCCACTCCTCCATTGAAATGAACACCGCAGTCCTGCGTTCTCCATCAACGAAAACTGGTTTGCGAGTCGTGATCACCTGGTCGAGCAACTCGTCAAAATGGGCTATTGCCCTAACGACTGACCATCGTTCATCTGGCATATGACACGGCCCTACCAGGTTATCAAATGATGGCTTTCATACTACCGATTAGGATCTATCGGCGGACTGGAGAAGCTTCAAAAAGCTAGCTCTGCCCAGGTCTCGCCTGAAGCTAGTGATGACGTAATTACCATCTTGAGTCTCGAGCAACCAAAACCGGCCCTCTTTTCTCGCTGACTGAATTTTACCTGTGAGAAGAATGGAACCATCCACCCTGTGGTATGCATCGTCACGCTTCGAATGGTCGAAGGACACCCCGACGCATGTGTCATCTGCAATAAAAGCGTCGCTGATGAATGCCGTGACAGGCACCGTGTATTTGCGAAAGCTTGCTCGCACCAAACGGTGCAGCTGAAATTCGCTGACATCTTTACTATGAAATTCCAGCTCAATTACTTCAGGCATCCAACTCAAGCTCCAAAACGACCATGAATACACCGTCGGCCAGCATCGCTCACCCTACCTTCATTGAAAAAGCGGCACCAATGCCAGCCTCTTTTCTCAGTCCAGGCCCAAGCAGGAGATAGACAGTATTTTTGGTTTCAAACATGTAAGCGTTGGAAGACACGCCGAAATTACTGCGTACCCACATGGTGGGTTGAAATCGATTACGGCTATCGAGCACGACCTCATGGGCGAACAGGGTCGCGGGCAATAGACCAAGCCCGGTGAGTTTTTCCTTCTCCGCAGGTGTCACAGTGAGGTCGATCAGGATCCACTGCTCCACAACACAGAAGGCTTTGCCAGGGAAGGCGTTTGCGGCCAATGCAATTAGTTCGTCCTGGGTGCCCTGCCAGCCAGGCATCTCTTCCCCTACGCCGTAAAGCAGCTGCGAGATTTCATTTAAAGTGACCATTCACAACCCTCAAATTCGCTCTAAATACCGACCGTTCGAGCAATCTCATACCCGCTAGTTTTGATCTAGCGACTACGAGCCTAAAGCATGGAACTGCAGAGAAATACTCACCATCAAACCTCTACCAAGCACTCAGGATCGAAGCCTGTACTTTGCCCCCGATATCCGCGCGGATTTGAAAACACTCGGCACCCGTTCTTAAGGAAGTCTGCTGCAAAATGCGTGTGTCCATGTATCCACAGATCAGCCTTACTAAGTAGCTCTGACCAATCGTTCGCATAGGCTGCAGCCAGATGTCCGGGGTGATCGTCACCCAGACGATCCAACACTGGTGCATGGTGTGTGACCACCACTGTTTTGCCGTCGAAAGGTCTATTAAGCTCTTGGGTTAACCATCGGTGAGCCCTCATTGATTTCGCGACTAGGTCATCTGGACGCAGGCGTCTGTAATCCAAGTCGGCTCGAATCACCAAGAAATCGTTCATCGAATCCCAAGCAACGCGCTTTGCCGCAACCACATCACCAGTAGCCGAATAATCCGTCCAGGCCGTTGTGACCAAAAAGCGTGTGCCATCGAGAATGAGCATCTCGTTTTCGAGTACATGCACATGGGGCAATGCAGCGTTTTTCATCTTTCGCAGTGTGTGACCTATGTGGCCGCCGTAATATTCGTGATTGCCACACACATAGATAACAGGGCACTGGAATGTGTCGTTCGCCCATGAGACTCCACGCGATTTGATATCAATATCGCCGGCGAGAATCACTACGTCCGCGTCGCTGGTAGGAGGTTCGAATCGCGAGAATTCGTTATGCAAATCTGAATAAATTTGCAGCTTCATAGCATTTTTCTCTTTATGTAGCAGCAGTAGCTAACGAGCCCACTCGCAGTTCCATGCCAGCCTAGTGCGACCGCTGATGCGCCGTAAAAAGATTAAGTGACATCATCCAGAGTCACAGCCATGTGTCCTCCTGATCATGGAACTTCATTGCCTTGCGCTCGTGTAGATCCGGCCTACATCCGTTACGAACTCGTAGACCGGATTCCTTTCGGTACCGGCCTGAATCCGAATATCGGATAGAGGCTCCATGGTGTATGAGCCCTGATTATTCTTTGCAGGCGGCTGGATAAGATGGATTTTGCTCACGCTCAGGAAATTACCAACCTCTGCTGCGCGCATCATTTGGATGGTGCTCACATCCGTGACGAGATGCGCAACCGGGCCTATGCATCCATCCTCCCATCCCATGCCTTCGATCAGAAATGAGTATTCACAACGACTGATGTCCACTGATCTCCAGAGCATCCGAACACTCTCCGGCGCTTTAAATTGCCCCTGCAGTTCACTGTTATAAGTTACAAACACGGCAAAAAACCCAGTCCTTGCCCTGCCAAACCTTTGATCGGCTTAGCTCAAGGCGATCCTCTAGATAAACGCTGCTAATACATTTGGCAGCCAGATAGGGAAGCTGCTGAAGCATCCCCAATTTGCGGGTCAGCGCGCCGCCCATTGAATGGACATGATAAGGAAGCAGCTCACCAATAACAACATATGATATTTGGTGGGCCTACACGACTGTGGCTCTATTCTTCCTTTTGAGATACTGAACGTGAAGGAAGAGCTAGCCATCACCCTACGCACCATCCGGAAACTGAAAGGATTAGGTTATGAAGCCCTAGCAGGGACTATCAGCCAGAGCAACCTAAGCTTGCTGGAACAAGGGAAAATCCAGGCTACGCTACCGACCCTTGTAAAAGTGGCCGAGACGCTCGGTATCAACCTTCTTACGCTCATGGCGTTGTGCTTGGCGATCCGTGACAAAGAATCTCCCGAGTCCGAGTTGAAAAAGGCGCAAAAGGAACTCCTTTGCTTCATAGAGTCGGGGGGACTCAATATCATGGAGGATCAAATGCAGGATGGCGCGTTGAAAAAGCGCGGTCGTGGCACTCGAGCGAACGCCCAGAGCGTCAGTGCTGTGATTAGCCTGAGAAAGCAGGGCAAGACCCAAGCGGAAGCTGCCCGTGAACTAGGCCTGCCCACATCGACGGTTCAGCGGTATTGGCAGAAGGACTGATCCTTCGGGGGATGACCTTTGACTGCGCCACGCTCCATCAACTGCCAACCGGTAAACAAGCTCTCATTTCGCAGAGTTATAATACGATACCTATAAATTGCCTGAAGCCTAGCTATGTTCCTCTCGGTTTAGCTCGTGCGGTAGCTTCCGCGATCAAAGGGTCATCAGGCCAAAAATGCTTTGGGTACCTACCCTTTAAATCCTTCTTCACCTCGATGTAGGTCGACGCCCAGAAGTTCGCCAAGTCCTGAGTAACCTGTACCGGACGGCGTGCCGGTGACAGAAGATGCAGCTTGAGCACCTGTCGTCCATTCGCAATGCGTGGCGTATCCAATTGCCCGAACAGCTCCTGGAGTCGCACTGCAAGAACCGGAGGTCGCTCACTGTAGTCGATTCGAATATTCGATCCAGACGGTACCGAAACCGTCTGGGGCGCCTGGGAATCAAGCTGCTGCGGAAGAGGCCAGAGCAGAAGGTTGCGCAGGACGGACGATAAGTCGAGCTGGCCAAAATGACTGAGGCGAGTGACTTTACCGACATATGGCCCCAACCACTCTTCCAGGGACTGCAGCAATGCCTCATCACGTAGGTCAGGCCACTCACTTCGGTTACCCGACTCTTCATCCAATATGCGCAGCAACTCCACCCTCGCCTGCCACTGGCGAAGCTCGGGCGTCCAGGGCAAAAGCTCCAAACCCTTACGACGAACAAAGTTAAGCAACGCCTGTACACGAGCCTCATCGCCCAGGTTGGCCAGTTGTGAGCGGGACAAAATCAACTCCCCTACTTTCACTTGTCGCTCAGCGCGCAAAGCACCTTCCCGCTCATCCCAGTAGAGCTCGTCCACCTGGGTAACCTGTTCTTTCAGCACAGTCTCGAACAATGCTTCGTCCAAGTCGGCCGCGAGGTAGATTCGCTCTTCCCGCTGCCCCTGTCGGCTACCCAAGTCAGCGATCACCAGCCACGAATGCTTCATCAGCACATCGGTCTCGGTGAACATCGCCGCACGACCATTCGCCAAACGATACTCAGCCCCGCCAGCGCGGCGCTGTTGCGCTACCCGATCGGGATAGGCCAAGGCCAGCAGGCAGCCCACCCATTGAGGGTGGTTTGAATCAGCGACTGGCTGCGATGCTTGGCCGCGCAAGAATGACCGATATTGCCTAGCGAGTTGCTTCGCGCGTTGGCCCCCCCCTTGCTCCCCGCGCTGTGCTCTCTGCTCACCGGACATGATGGCCAAACGGCTGTGAAGGTCTGCTCCACCACCACGCTGAATATCGCGCTCGCCGAGCAACGCTGCAATGTTACACGCCGTCTCAGTCAGACCCAGCTCGTGACCTCGCAATAGGAGATGAGCAATCCGTGGATGACTCGGCAGCTCTGCCATAGCTTGCCCGTGCTTTGTCAGTTGCCCATCTGGTTGCAACGCGCCAAGGCGCCGAAGCAAATCGCTCGCTTGGGAGTAAGCAGCTGCGGGCGGAGCATCAAGCCACTTCAGGTCACCCGGCTGCACGCCCCACTTCGTCAATTGGAGAGCTAAGCCTGTGAGATCTGCCTGCTGAATTTCAGGTGAACTGAAAGCGGGAATCTGATCATGCTGGGCTTCAGACCAGAGTCGATAGCACACACCTGGCTCGATTCGGCCTGCTCGACCAGCGCGCTGAGTTGCACTTGCTTTGGATATGCGTTGAGTGTCCAAGCGGGTCATACTGCTGCGAGGGTCGAAGCGAGGAACCCGCTCAAGTCCTGCATCGATAACGACACGCACACCGTCGATGGTAATACTCGTCTCAGCGATGTTCGTTGCCAGTACTACCTTCCGCTTTCCTGATGGGGCAGGATCAATCGCAGCCCGCTGCTGATTCAGGTCGAGCTCGCCGTGAAGAGGGCAAAGAAGTACGTCAGGCTGAAGGGATGGAGAGTTGCTCAGAGCCTCTTCCAAGCCCGTCACGACTCGACGAATCTCCGCTTGGCCTGGAAGGAAGACCAGCACGCTGCCGGTCTGTTCAGCGAGCGCATCCAAGCACGCACTGATGACTCGCGGCTCGATGTACTCACCCGGCTGTTGGGGCTTGCTCCAGATCGTCTTAACCGGAAACATCCGGCCCTCGCTGGTCACGATTGGAGCATCATCAAGCAAGCGCGATAGCCTCTCCCCTTCAAGTGTTGCCGACATCAGCAGCACCTTCAGTGGTGCATCATCGCGGAAGAGTTCGCGGCCATTGAGAGTCAGAGCTAGGGCTAGATCCGCATCCAAATTTCGGAGGTGGAATTCATCGAAGATCACCAAGCCGACACCGTCGAGAGAAGGATCGCTCTGCAGACGGCGCGCCAGGATCCCCTCTGTCACCACCTCAATTCGCGTCTTCGGCCCGACCTTACTATCCAGGCGAATGCGATACCCAACGGTCTCACCGACCTTCTCACCAAGCTCACTGGCCATTCGCTCCGCAGCTGCGCGCGCTGCAAGCCGTCGTGGCTCGAGCATGATAATCGTCTGCCCTCGCAGCCAAGGCTCGTTGAGCAAAGCGAGCGGGACGAGCGTCGTCTTACCGGCACCTGGCGGTGCTTGGAGCACCACTTCATCTCGTTTGTGGAGGGCTTCAAGAAGAGCCGGCAACGCGGCATTGATCGGCAATGAACTCATGTGTACTCCTGCGACATGCGGGGCAGTATACAAAGGTTCGTCTGGTAGCGGCTCTGCGTGGCAGATTACTGGCCAAACCGGCCCGCTACCCGCCATTCTTCAGTTGCTGAAGAAGCCTTTTGCCACATCCAGAATCCCGCCCGAAACAAACAAACCAATAATGATTTGCTTATGCTCGGCGAAGAAACTCCACTCATTCAGTCCTAAGCCAACCCCGAGAAGAAGGCTCGTAATGAGCATGTATCGCCACGTTGGAGCGAAGATCTTGACGAGATTTGCAACCGAAGTGTGCTTGATGAATTCATCGACATGCTCATTGTAAGCACGCCCCAGGATGACAGCAGTCACAAGCAGAGCACCGGCCAATCCAAGTGCCATCCACTGGGTTAGCGGAACAAAAAACAACGCGCCACTCCCCACAAAAAGCCATTTACCAAGCGCGGCGAGCTTCTGGCTGTAATCCTGCGCGACCTGCTCAAAGCACCACGGCATACGCGGATCGAAAAACCCAGCATCCAACATGCACTTCTCCACAGCTCTCATTAATGTCGTAAAAAGGTACTCCCTAGCTGACTTACCAGCGCACATCAGCCTTCACGGCCTTGTAAAGGTCAACCCGTGAGGTTACCTATGTCGATGCCGCACTTGAAGCACAGCATCGACTCGCACTGAGCTTTACGAGGCGTTGCGATGAATCAGCTAGGTGATTTGGTAGGCCCGGTGCAGGTGGCCAAGCTCGTTCAATCCTCTAGCAAGCATCGCATTGTAGCCAGCTCGATCCTGGATAAAGGGCGAAAAGAGACAATGTCCCAGCCAGTGCTCAAATCCCTCTTGGGCAACATTGGCTAACGCCATGCCAACAGATCGCACGTCCTCAAACTTCCCGTGCTGCAGATCATCCTGACTTAGGTTGTCGTAAACATACCGGGTGTCGTCGCCTATCGCAGCCCAGCGTTTGAAGGAAGCACGACGCACCTGGCAAGGCACACACCGCCCACAGTGCTTGTAGCCGAAACGTTGGAAACGCCCGCAACTGGTTGAGGCCACAGCATGCTCTTTGAGCAGCTCTTGGTTTCGGCATGCGGCGAGCATTTCACCCTTGGTCATTAGGGCATAAGGGTTTCGGATTTGCACATTGATGCTGGCAGCATCAAAGATCTGTTGGAGCCGTCCAAGGTACTCAGGATGTGCTGTTCTTGTGCTCAGGCTCCCCAACCTCGACATCGTTAAGGGAGGGTTAATGGCAATGAAGCCGTTCTCACAGATGTAGAGTGGGACTGTCTCACCCCGATGGTAACGATCAAGCGAGGTCGCCACCGCAAGTCCAAATGCCAAGAAAATGATTGAGCGCGCACGCTGCGAAGGCTCTTGTTGGCCAGGGGACTTGGTAACGTGATTGAGGCCAATCCGGTTCAAACCCAGGCTCTTCGCGAAGGTGGCCTGCTTCTCTCCATCGCCTCTCACAATCTGGCTAACCGCGTAAGGCTTCACGCCCTGCTCCACCAAGTCGATGGCACCAATCAAGCTGTCTAGCCCGCCCGACAGCAGCACCACTGAATCTTCGCTTGGGTGCAAGGCCTGCAGCTGAGCAGGAGGGCCAAAACCGCCCGCATGGAAAGAAAGCGTCCAACGATCCGTGGTGAGGAAACGCAAAGCCCCTTCAAGTGCTCGCGCCTGGCTATTCCAGAAAACCGTATCCTGAACGGCGATCTCGAGATTGATCACGCGCGTCCAAGCATCAGCGCTCTTTGCCCGAATAGCAGTGAAGTCTGCCGCCACTACCGCAAGCGCAATGCTTAGGAAATCCCAAGCTTGGGGATTGATCTCCAGGTGGGCTTTCTCCAGAAGCTCTCGAGCATAACCACCTACGCTTACCTGCCCTTTCTCTGCCTTGCCGTAGATCACCACCTGAATGGCATCTTCGGCGCCCGGCACACTGAAGCCAACTGGGCCGCACACGAATTTCATTCTACGTACCCCTCAAACACTTCAAAGGTGTCTTGCAACGCTTGCGTGACCATCTGGGATATTCGACCCGTGGTCAAACGCGCACTCGATGCAGCGATCTTGCGGAACGATGCGGAGACGCACTCTCTGATGTAATCCTTGATCTCCTTCAAGCGACGCACTGCAATGGACGCCGACTTGGCCTTTTCCTGGATAGTTTTGCCTAGGTCGAGCTCAAACCGATGGAACACGTCCATCGCAGTAAAACGCTCGATGGCAAACTCCCGCTGCTCAACCGACAGATTGAGTAGATCGGCATCTGGATAACGCACTAGAACATCAGAAAGCGAGCCTCGAATGGAAGCACGCTCGGCCTCTGCATCTTGGGTACCGTCCACTGGACGCACCGCTTCAACCAGCGCATCCATGACCTCAGAAGCAGATTTGCCCTGCCACAGGGCAGGATCAAGCACGGCTGGGCCGGTTTGATTATTACTACCAGCGACAGCTTCCAGCGTGTTGCCAAACACACCCGCGATCGACGCAGTGCCGCCAAAGCGAGCAGTGGTGGTTTTGGCGCCGCCGTACCCATGACGCACATACTCCCGAAGGCTCTTGCGCAAGCTACCGCGATCACCATTGCTCGCGTAGTCGCCAAGGCCACGTCGGGCACCACCGAATCGCCCTGGCGGCGCTAGGGGTGGAGGTGCCTGCGGCATTGGTCTGGGATCATCGACAACGTCATCGCCGTCTTTAGGCTCGTCCTTATCCGGTTCAGGTGGCCCATCGTCATGAGGGTCATCCTCCGGAGGCTCTGGCGGCTTAGAAGGTAACGGCGGCAGCGGAGGTGTCCACGGTGGTACAAACGGCAGGCCTTTTCCAGGCCCATCGTTATTTTGTGAGGTTCCCATCGAATTTCCTTATTGCAGCCTTCACCGGCCCGCTGACGTCAGCCGTCAGCCAGAATTCGTACACCGACTTTGCCCATGTTTCATCGGTTAGCTTCGGCACAATACCCGCTTGGATTTGGGCAGGCGGACGCTCCTTCAGAAATGCAGCCAGTCGATGCCCCTGCTGGGCATCAAGCCGTCCAACAACCAGCAAAGCTTCAAGAATGTCTGGGACGCCCCACTCTTGTTCACCGCCCGCCTTATCCAGGAGGCGATCCATCAGCACGTTGATCTCGACCGGTGCGATGAGCGCCAACCGGCTTTTGAGATGCATGGCCATTCCCGGCGTTTCGAGTAGCGCGGTCAGCAACTCCGCTGCTTCCGACGAAAGCCGATCTTCGTCCGTAATGATCGGCGCATGCTCACGACTGACGTAAATCGCTCCACGCAGGTCTTTGTCCGCCAATGCAGGAGGCAGAGCTAGCCACTCTTTCACGAAAAGCTGATCCCAGGGCTGCAGCAGTGACAGATTCTTGCCTTTTTTGATATCCGCTTCCCACTCGCCGAGCATGGCTGGCTTGCCATTTTTATCGGTAGCCACGGCTTTCATCAGTTCCTCGTAAGCCTTGGGATTGCCGCTTCGCTCGAACAGCATCAGCTTAACCAGCACAGCCTCGTCGACACCGACACCTTGGGCGCGAGAGATGCTCATCCGGATAGCTAGGGCGTTCAGGAAACGCTTGATGAGTCGGGGGTTACCCTGGATACCAGAAGCCGACGTCATGACAGCGGCCAGGCGCTCAGCAGTGTCAAACTTGCCGATCAGCTCTGTTGGGTAGTCGTTGTACAAGCCTTGCATAAAGGCGCGATCTACCCGACTACCCTGCCAAGTTGTCCGAAGCTGCCCGCGTACTTTGATACGGATTTCTTCGAGCACGTCCTTGGGGAGCGTGCTGTTCTCCAAGAACAGCATCATCATGTAGGCCCTGACTTCCTGGGTGCCCAGAGGAGGAACCCTAATCGGCACCTGAATCAGCTTGTCGAAGTAGCTGGTGACGAGGACATCGTCAGGCACACCGCTGAAGTGCTTGCGAACGGCGTGCTTGATCATCTCGTTGTCAGCGGCAATCACGAATGCCGTGTTGCGCAGGAACAGGAAGAGTCGGATGGCTTCCAGTGTAGAAATCGTCGTTTCGGGTAGACAGCGATCCAAGTCGTCGATCAGCACGACCAGCGTAACACCCAGATCATCCAAGATAGCCTCAAAATTATCCCTGAGCGCTTGAATCTCTTTCGGTGGAGACTTCTTGGGAGGCGCGCTATGAAAGAGTTTCTCAGCCTCCTGCTTGGCCTGCTCAGCAGTGTCGTGCAGTGTTTCAATCGTGTCCTGATCAACCGTTCCGGATCGAAGTCGATCAACCAGCCCGATGATCTCGCCCAGCAGCCCAGGTGTCGGTGCACCAGTCGCAAACGAAATGGCCGTGCTGCTGGCGAGCTTCGCAGCACGCAACCAATCGACACGTGATACCAACTCAGCTGCTTTTTGCAGCCCCTTTGCTCGCTTCTGGGCCTCAGCCTCTAGGCGTGATGCGATCACATCCATTAGGGCGGCTCGGGCGTCGTCGTAGCCCTGGTATAGCCACGCATTGAACTCGACGAACACGAAGTCCTTAGCCTGCTTCTCATTGCGCTCGGGCGGGTCTTTAAGGGACGCCTGGATCAGCTTGATCATCGACGACTTGCCCGCTCCCCAAGCACCGGACACGCCGATGGAAATTGGACGGCCGTTCGCCTGATAGACGATCTCGGCAACTGTGTCAGCAACCCCAGAGAAATTAAGGAAGTCTACTTCCGTCTCGTTATCAACCCACATAGCGACCCTCCCTGGAAGTCTTTGACGTGAAGCGATGGCAACAACGCGCCATAGTAGCCCTCGCGCTGAGCAATTGGCCACTACCACAGCGTTTCGGGTTGTGAGTTCTCAGCAAGGTTGTTCAGGGTGAGGTAACAACCCACTTTCAGCGTTCGTTCAGCCTGAAGATGGCGAGAGTAGTATCGCTTGAGATTACTCAAATGAGGGCGGGGGTGGGGGTGGGGGTGGGATGATGACAGGGTGTGACTGCGGAATTTGGAAGGGAAGGTGAATTATAGGTGCGTCAGGACGGGATTAGGACGTCGTCACTCTATGGAGTCACCGTGCTGAACCCGCATCCGCCTTCTTACCTCCAGATCTTGCCTTTGTCATCCACTTGTCATCCACTCTCCCGTTCATGAATTTCAATCTGCTGCTGATCCAAGGAAATCACTCGGATTGCGACGACATAGCGCACCCTACTTCATCTAGCATATCGGGGAGGTGGGTAAAGAAATCGCAGGATGATGGAGCTAAAGGGGAAGAAGGAGCAGGAGCATCAATGCCTTGTGGGCAGTGATTGATTATCCTGATAAGCAAAAGCAGAAACAGAACAAATCAGCAAATCATGGAATTCGTCAAAAATCAGCAGGCCCACCCCTTCCAGCGACGGATCGTGCTGCAGACGGCGAGTCAGGATACCCTCGGTGACCACTTCGATACGGGTGTTGGGGCCGACCTTGCTGTCGAGGCGTATTCGGTAACCTACGGTTTCGCCGACTTTTTCACCCAGTTCACTGGCCAGCCGCTCGGCCGCCGCACGGGCCGCCAGGCGCCGGGGTTCGAGCATCAGGATCTTCTGCCCGGCCAGCCACGGCTCGTTGAGCAGGGCCAGCGGCACACGGGTGGTTTTACCGGCGCCGGGCGGCGCTTCGAGCACGGTTTCATGGCGCTCGGCCAGGGCCAGGCGCAGCGCAGGTAAAACTTCATCAATCGGCAAAGAAATCATGGTGGCTCCAGAACAGAGCGGCGAGTATAACGGCGAACAGTAATGATCCAGTCCTTTGAACATGTTTGAGGTTTTAAGTATGCGTATGCCTTCGCGAGTAATCGGCGGTGTCGTGGTTGCGGCACTGTTCACCCAATTGACTGCTTGCGGCAGTATTTTCTTTCCAGACCGCCGCGGCCAGATCGACGGCAAGATCGACCCCATGATCGTCGTACTGGATGCCGTGGGCCTGCTGTTTTATGTGATCCCGGGGCTGATCGCCTTCGGTGTCGACTTCGCCACCGGCGCAATTTATTTCCCGCCGGGCAAGACCGCACAAATCGCCCCGGAAAAACTGCGCGAAGCCATCGGCGCAGACGGCAAGGTGGATAACGCCAAGCTCCAGGCCATCCTTGAAAGCGAACTGGGCCGCAGCTTCCCGCTGAACGATCCACGCCTGATCCAGCACCGGGGCAGCGCCCAGCAACTGGCTATGTATGGTTTGCAGCCAGCAGCCTGAAGCACGTCATCATTCATCAGGAAAGCACCATGACCAGCAGCCCGGAACACGCCCGCCTGTTACGTCTGGCTACCCGCGCATCAGTGGCGGTGGCCAGCCTGTTGATCGTAACCAAGGCCATCGCGTGGTGGCTCAGTGGCTCGATCAGCATGCTCGCCGGCCTGACCGACTCGCTGCTCGATGGCGTAACTTCGTTTCTCAATTTGCTGGCCGTGCATTACGCGCTGCGTCCCGCCGATGAGGATCACCGATATGGTCACGGCAAAGCCGAGTCCCTGGCGGGCATGGCGCAAGCGCTGTTTATTGGCGTGAGTGCAGTGCTGATTGCCTTTCAGGCGGTGGAACGGCTGAAAAACCCGGAGCCGGTAGGCGCACCGTGGATCGGAATTGGCGTCATTGTCTTTTCGTTGCTGATGACCGTGGCACTGCTGGTGCTGCAACACCGGGTGATCAAGGCCACGGGATCCAACGCGGTGCGCGCCGACTCGCTGCATTACCGCTCGGACCTGATGCTCAATGGCAGTATTTTGCTGGCGCTGGTGCTGGCCAGTGTAGGTTTCCCGCAGCTGGACGCCTGGTTTGGCCTGGGGATTGCGGTGTATATCCTGTGGAGCGCACTGCAGATCGCCCGTGAGAGTTTTGCCGTGTTGATGGATCAGGAGTTACCCACGGATGTCAGTGAAAACATGCTGAATCTGGCCTGCAGCGTGCCCGGCGTGCTCGGCGCCCACGACCTGCGCACACGGATCTCGGGCAATACCTGGTTTGTGCAGTTTCACCTGGAGCTGCCGGGTGAACTGACGTTGTCCGCAGCCCATAGCATCTGTGACCGCGCGGCTGAAGCCATTGAACAGGTCTATCCGCGGGCCGAAGTACTGGTGCATGCAGACCCGAA
This sequence comes from Pseudomonas sp. FSL R10-1339, assembly GCF_009600545.1. Lineage (NCBI taxonomy): Bacteria > Pseudomonadati > Pseudomonadota > Gammaproteobacteria > Pseudomonadales > Pseudomonadaceae > Pseudomonas > Pseudomonas sp. FSL R10-1339. The sequence continues at coordinate 37,638 of NZ_WIVQ01000032.1, forward strand.
GGAAGTGGTCAAACCGAGGCTGAGCAAGGCTCCGTAGCAGGCTTCAGATCAATACGTCACTTGATAACCACGACTGCTCAGGCAACTGCCCTGCGCCTGCCGATAGGCTTGCACCACTTGCGCCGCTGGGGCGTATGTCGCCTTGGCAGGGTCGAAGCCGCTTTGCTCCACAGCCCAGCGATAGCAGTCATAACGGTCCTGACCGATTTGGGCCGGGCTTTGACCGTTCATCGGGTAAGCCACCATCTCATAGTTGTTGCTCGCGGGCTGTTGGTAGACCGTCGGCGGCTGGACCACGATGTAATCGCGAGTTGCAGGTTGATAGGCGTAATACGCCCCCGCCGCGAGAAACATCAAGGTACTGCCAAACCACACTTCCCTAGCGTAATCAGGCAAAAAACCTACGCGCAGTCCATAAGGCGGCTGCACCACGATGTAACGCGGGCCTTGAGGGCGATACCAGTAGCCGCCTGAAAAGTAGTAATTCTGGCCGCGATACGGCACTTGCCAGTGCTGACCGGGGAACCGCTCTACCACATTACCCGGGCGATATTGCGGCCCCGGGCCCCAGCCATTGCCATGCCCGGACGGGCGACCGGCCCAGCGCTGGTCGTTGGGATGACGGTTATTCGCGCCAGGAGCGTAACCGCCGCCATACCAATTCTGATTGCCGCCCCGGTTCGGCGACTGAGTCTGCTGAACCCTGTCGGGGCGCGGCTGGATCGGCAGGTTATTACCTTGTTGATTCGGGCGCGGCTGATGATTGTCTGCACCCTGTGGCCGACCTTGCCAGCCGCCATCACCACGCTCATCGGCCAACACCTGGCCGCTGACGCTCACAAAGAGCACGCCAACTGTAGCCAAACGCCAGATACGCGATTTCATGCTGTTTCTCACTGAAGGACAGGGCTTATAGATAAGACTGGGGTTTCAGGAAGCGGTTCTACGCCAGGCAGTGCATAACGCAACTTATTTTTTGCCAGACGAAAAAAGGGCGACCCGTCGGTCGCCCCTTGAATTTTCTGTCCTGGCTCAACACTTGTGATGTTGGCTCACCTCGCTCCGTCTTCTGGACAGTGCGTAGCCCGGGGGCCGGGGCAACCCTGTGGGGTTGGCGGCCGCAGCTGGCCTGATTCGGCGGGCCGCAGTGGACTCTATGTCCGGGCAGTGATTCTGGTTTAAAGAATAGGCGTTTGGCCGCGGCAGGCGATTGCGAAGATTGCTCGATAAAACATTACTTGCGCAATTTTTGACTTAAGGTGGATACTTTCACGCAATAGTTATGACAAAGGGTAACTTCGTGAGCAAACTCGACCGGTATGACCTGAGCATTTTGGCGGAATTGCAGCGTGACGCACGCATCTCTAACCAGGAACTGGCCGAACGTATTGGCCTGTCGCCATCTCCTTGCTCGCGCCGCGTTAAACAGCTTGAGGATGACGGCTACATCAGCCGTCAGGTGGCGCTGCTCGACCGTAAACTGCTGGGCTTGAGCCTTACAGCCTACGTGCTTATCGGAATGGACCGACATACACCAGAGCGTTTCGAGAACTTCGAAGCCTGCATCCGCGCCCTGCCGCAGGTGCTGGAATGCAGCCTGGTGACCGGCATGGACGCCGACTACCAACTCAAAGTGGTGGTTGCCGACATGGACCACTACCAGAAGCTGCTGCTGGGTGAATTGACCCGTATCGAAGGCGTAACCAGCGTGCGTTCGAGCTTTGTGCTCAATCAGGTGCTCAACAGCACCGAGCTGCCGCTGACCCATTTGCGCACGTAAAAATAGAACCTGTAGATACTCTGTTGCAGGTCAAGCCCTATTGTGGGAGCGAGCCTGCTCGCGAACGACCTTCGCGAGCAGGCTCGCTCCCACAGTTGCAGTGTTCCTGCAGCTGCCGAGGAACGAAGGCTGCGTTCGGCTGCGAAGCAGTAGTAAAATCAGCCCACGCGATTCTTCAGTTGTAACGCGCACTCTGATCTTGCGATTGCTTCACAATCGAACGCAGCTTCGTGCCTTCAGCAGCTGCTACGGGTGTAGCGACATCCTCTCACTACCCAGATCAATATCCCCCCGCTCCCCTGGCGTATACTCCTACGGCTTTTTCCCACGATGTCGCCGGAGAATACCGATGGATCCTGCCGTACTTGAAGAATGGATGATGACGATTCTGGTCAGCGTGCTGATCATTTTCATGGCCTTTATCGTCTGGGATCTGGCGAAAAAGTCCAAAGCTGGACGCTTCGGCTCCATGATCCTGTTTTTCGTCCTCGGCCTGGGCGTTGCCGCGTTTATCATCAAAAGCGTGGTCATCGGCCTGATCGAATCCGGAGCCCTATAGCCGCGCCGGAACTTCCCGGTACTGCCCCTGCTCCAGCCCTTCAATGCTCCAGTCACCAATGCGTACCCGCACCAGGCGCAAGGTCGGCAAGCCCACTGCCGCGGTCATACGCCGCACCTGACGGTTGCGACCTTCACGGATCACCAGTTCCAGCCAGGCGGTCGGGATACTTTTGCGAAAGCGTACCGGCGGGTTGCGCGGCCATAGCTGCGGCTCGTCCAGGGCACGCGCTTCGGCAGGCAGGGTCTTGCCATCATTGAGCTCGACACCATCGCGCAACTGCTGCAGTTGCTCCTCAGTGGGCTCGCCCTCGACTTGCACCCAGTAGGTCTTGGGCAACTTGTGCTTGGGATCGGCAATCCGCGCCTGCAGCTGGCCATCATTGGTCAACAGCAGCAAACCTTCACTGTCCCTGTCCAGTCGCCCGGCCGGGTAGATGCCCGGAATCGAGATAAAGTCCTTGAGCGTGGCGCGCCCGCCTTCGTCGCTGAACTGGGTCAGCACATCGAAGGGTTTATTGAACAGGTACAGCTTGGGATCAGACGGCGGCGCTTTGGCCACGCGGCGATTGGCAGCTGGCGCGGTGGGGGTTTTCGAGGCCGGGCGGCGTGGGGCGGGACGAGACATGACAAAAAAGGCTATCTAGCGATCAGGGCTGGCAATGCTAGTCCCCCGATCGCTAAATGACCATCACCGATCAACGGAACGGCGGTTCATCAAAGCTGCGCAGCTTGCGCGAATGCAGGGAGTTGAGCTGGCTGCGCATCAAGTCCACGGCAGCAATACCGATTTTCAAATGCTGGCTGACCGCGCGCTCATAGAAGGCATTGGCCGAACCTGGCAGTTTGATTTCACTGTGCAGCGGCTTGTCCGACACACACAACAGCGTGCCATACGGGACGCGCAAGCGATAACCCTGGGCAGCAATGGTGCCGCTTTCCATGTCCACGGCAACAGCACGGGACAGGTTGATCAGCGGACGTTCCTGAGCCCAGCGCAGCTCCCAGTTGCGATCGTCATAGGTCAGTACGGTGCCGGTACGCAGGCGTTTTTTCAGCTCATCGCCGCGCTCACCGGTAACCTGTGCGGCAGCCTCCTGCAGTGCCAGCTGGACTTCAGCCAGGGCCGGAATCGGAATGTTCGGCGGCACGACCCGATCAAGAATGCCGTCACGACGCATGTAGGCATGGGCCAACACATAATCGCCAATGGTCTGCGACTGGCGCAGACCGCCGCAGTGACCAATCATCAGCCAGCAATGCGGACGCAGCACGGCCAGGTGGTCGGTAATGTTTTTCGCATTGGACGGGCCGACGCCAATATTGACCAGCGTCACGCCATGACCATCACTGGCCTGCAAGTGATACGCCGGCATCTGGTAGCGATGCCACACCACCCCCGCCGCGATGGCCTGGGCCTCGCCGTAGTCCATCGATTTTTCGATGATCACATTGCCCGGCATCACCATGCGCACAAAGCGCGGGTTGTCGCGCAATTGCTCAAGGCCATGGAGGATGAACTGGTCAACATAGCGATGGTAGTTGGTCAGCAGAATCCACGGCTGCACATGGCGCCAGTCGCTGCCGGTGTAGTGCACCAGGCGGCGCAGGGAGAAGTCGACCCGGGCGGCGTCGAACAGCGCCAGGGGCAACGGATCGGTGTTTTCCCAGTCGTACAGGCCATCGGCGATGCCGTCGGTGGCAGCAGACAGGTCGGTGCTCGGAAACACCCGCGCCAGCGCAGCAGCGGTAACGCCGGAGCCGGCCAGTTCATCACCTTGCTCGACCACATAAGGGTAAGGAATATTTTGCTCACTGACGCCGACTTCTACTTCAACGGTGAAGTCGCGCATCAAGGGCACCAGCTGTTCCAGCAGGTAGTTACGGAAAGAGGCGGGATGGGTGACGGTCACACTGTAGGTGCCCGGTAACTGGACCTTGGCATAAGCACGGGTGGTGGTCGGCACTTCACCGTTGATACGGTAGGTCAAACGCAGTTCGGGGTAGCGAAACAGCGCGCGTTCTTGCGCAGAGGGTTCAACCCGATCCTTGAGATAACGCTTGAGTGCCTGGCTCAAGGCCGTGGTTGCGCGCTCGTGCAAGGCAGCAAGCCGGTCAACGGCCTCTTCAGCGGTGGAAACGACAATAAAAGCTTCGGTCACGATAAGCATCCTGTCTTCTGAGCGGGCAGGCCTTTATCTTGCCTGTATCGATGGCTAAAGGCAGCTACAAAATTGCCTGCCGAAGATTTCCTGTGGCTGCTGGGGATAAACAGAATATAGGCTGCCTCACGCAAATCCCTGTGGGAGCGGGCTTGCCCGCGATGGCATCGACCGGGTCTGGCAGATAAAACCCGTCGTCTGCATCGCAGGCAAGCCAGCTCCCACAGGGTTGGGGATATTCAGGCAACCTGCGGGGTGGCGCGGGCAACGATGGCTGCCACATTCAAACCCCGCGGCAATGTGCCGTAAACCCGGCCGCTGCCCTGTAGCCGGCTGGCGATAAAGGCGTCGCTGACATCACTGTTACCAGCCTCAAGTAGCAGTTTTGCCTGTAGGCCAAGGGCGATGTCTTCTGTCAGTTGGCGAGCGCGATACTGGATATCGTCAGTGTCGTTGAGCGCCGCCTTAAGCTGCACAATGTGCTGCCCCAGGCGCACATCGCCATGCCCGTCGCCCAACTCGGCAAACAGCGCATCGAGCACGCCCGGCTCTTTGGACAAGGCTCGCAACACGTCCAGGCACTGCACATTACCCGACCCTTCCCACGTCGAATTGACCGGCGCCTCGCGATACAGGCGCGGCAGGATGCTGTCTTCGACATAACCTGCGCCCCCCATGCATTCGGCCGCTTCGTTGATCATGGCTGGAGCCCGCTTGCAGATCCAGTACTTGCCCACCGCTGTGACCAACCGGGAAAACCTGGCCTCATGCAGGTCATCCGGATTGTCCAGCGCCCGCCCCATGCGCAGGCTCAGGGCCAGTGCTGCCTCGCTTTCCAGCGCCAGGTCAGCCAATACGTTCTGCATCAGTGGCTGATCTGCCAACACCCGACCGCCCACCAGTCGATGGGCGCAATGATGGCTGGCCTGGGTCAGCGCCTGACGCATCAAGGCACTGGAGCCGACCATGCAGTCGAACCGGGTCATGGCGACCATTTCAATAATGGTCGGCACGCCACGACCTTCTTCGCCGATCATCCAGGCCAATGCCCCACGAAACTCAACTTCACTGGAGGCGTTGGAGCTATTGCCCAGTTTGTTCTTCAGGCGCTGAATATAGAATTGGTTGCGGCTGCCATCCGGACGATGGCGCGGCAGCAAAAAGCAGCTCAGGCCTTTTTCGGTTTGGGCCAGGGTCAGAAAGCCGTCACACATGGGTGCCGAGCAGAACCATTTGTGCCCCAGCAGTTCATAGGCCTGCCCCGGCCCTTTGGCCCCTACGGGGTAAGCCCGCGTGGTATTGGCACGCACATCGGTGCCGCCCTGTTTTTCAGTCATGGCCATGCCCAGGGTCACGCCGGCCTTTTGGCTGATATCGACATTACGCGGGTCATATTCAGTGGCCAGCACTTTGGGCAGCCAGATGGCAGCCAGGTCCGGTTGCAGACGCAAGGCCGGCACGCTGGCGAAGGTCATGGTCAAGGGGCAGCCGCTGCCCGCTTCGGCCTGGCTGTGCAGGTAGGTCATGGATGCGCGGGCCACATGGGCACCGGGTTGCGGGTGGGCCCAGGGCAAGGACGGCAAACCATGCTCAATCGCCGTGCGCATCAGTTCGTGGTAAGCCGGGTGAAACTCCACCAGATCAATCCGATGCCCGAAACGGTCATGACTGACAAACTGCGGTTTGTTTTCATTGGCCAGAAAACCCGCAGCCATCAGCGGGCCGCCCGCCAGAGCACCGTACTCGTCAATCCGCGCCTGCGCCCATCCCGCGCCGAAATGCTGGCTCCAATACTGCAACGGCAGGTCAATGCGGTACAGGTTCACGCCGTCCAGAGACGGCGGCTGATTGGTCACCTGATGGGTTTCTGCGTATTGATGCAAGTTCATTGCGCGGGCTCCTTGGGATCGTACCAATGAGCCAGTGAAGCACGCATCTGCGGCTAAACAAGGGGCATAAACGCCTAAAACTCGGCGTTTTTATCGTTATTGTCGATCAGCAGGCGTTGCGCCAAGGTCTGTTGCAAGTCCTCAAAACGCAGCGGTTTCAGCAGATAATCAGTGATCCCGTCGACCTGCTCGCGGGCTTGCTGCGCCTGGGCTTGCGACTCGAACAGCGCCAGCACGGGCAACTGCGCACAGGCGGCCAATGTCAGCAGCTGGCTGCCCATCGACGTAGCACAGACCTGGGCCAACGGGCACGCCAGCAGCACCGCATCGACCCGCTCGCGGCGCAACGCTTCTATGGCCGCCTGCCCCGTGTCAACGCCGAGCACGCGATAACCCAGTTTGAGCAACATGGCGCGCACTACCACAGGGTTTTCCGGGCCTTCTACCAGCAAGACCACACACTCCCCGGGCGCCCTCAGCTGCAACGCCGAATGAGTCGAGTGCGGCTGGGTTTGCACCGAGGGTTCGAGTTCCAGCAATAGCTGGAACTGTGAGCCTTGCCCCGGCTGGGAATGGTGGGTCAGGCGCCCGCCGAGCAGTTCCACAAGGCGCCGGCAAATCGCCAGGCCGATACCCAGGCCGCCATATTCACGGGTCATGGAGCCATCAACCTGAAAGAAGTGCTGATAAAGTTCGGCCTCTTCCTGGTGAACAAAACCAATGCCGCTGTCGATTACATTGAACGCCAGCGCCCAGCGCCCGGTCTCTGCGGGTTTACCGGTAACACGCAAAATCACCCCGCCCTCACGGGTGAACTTGATCGCGTTATCCAGCAGGCACTCCATGCACTGGCGAATTTTATCCGCATCACCTACCCATTGATCCGGCAGATTGCGGCCCACTTCGTACGAAAACTCCAGCCCTTTACTGCGTGCCGCCGGCCTGAACTGATCGCTCAGCCCCTGCAGCAGTTCATTCAGGCTGAAGGGCCGGGGTTGCGCGACCAGTCGTCCGGCCTGCAGTTCGGTCAGGGTCAGGATGCCATTGACCATGTGCATCATTTCTCGTGCTGAACCTTGCGCAGTCTTGGTGTACTGCTCCAGCTCAGGGCTCATGTCCAGGGTTTTGATCAATTCCAGAGAGCCAATGACACCGTTCATGGGCGTGCGCAATTCATGGGTAACGGTTGCCAGAAACTCGTCTTTGAGCTGGTTGGTACGGGCCAGTTGCTGGTTCATGGCGGCCAGTTTCTGTCCCGATTCCTGCAGCGTACGCGCCTGCAGGTCACGCATGGCGTTGATCCGGTCGGCAAGCGCCAGCGACAGCAGCCCCACCTCGATTGCCGAACCTATCTGGCTGGCGTACATGGTCAGGAAAACGTTCGGCAGGTAACCCAGCACCATCAGCGTATTGACCAGCCCCCCGAGCAGGAAGGCCGACCAGGCGATCACAAAATAACGCGCGACCCGCAGGCCACGTACCCATGCCACCACACCAGCGGTAAAAATGGTGACAATAAACGCCAGCGCCAGGCCGGTGGCCAGGCGCAACGACACGGCATAGCTGGTGGTCAGCGCGAGCACCATCACCAGAGCACCCACGCCCATCAGCAACATCAGTGCCCGGTCAAGCCAGCGGCTGTGGGAGGCGGTGTGCAAGAAGGAGCGAGCGAACTGGCAACCAAAAAACGCCGATGCACCAATCAGGAACGGGGTGGAGGCATTGGCCCACCACGGGCTGTCAGGCCAGAAGTACTGCACTGCCGCACCGTTGACCGACAGCTGGTAAAGGCCGAACGAGGCAATATAAAAGATGTAGTAGAGGTAGCTGGTGTCACGCACGCTGAGGTAAATAAACAGGTTGTAGACCAGCATCCCCAGCAACACGCCATAAATCAGGCCCAGGATGTAAATCCGCACGGGCTGCTCTTCAAGATAGGCCTGGGCCGACCATAGCGTCAGCGGCGCCTGAACCGAACCCTGGCTGGCCAGACGCAGGTACACCGTCTGGCTTTGCCCCGGGCTGAAGTTGAGCTCAAACAGGTAATTGTTTTCTTTGATCTGACGACTGTCGAAGGGTAGTGCATCGCCCGTTCGTTCGGCCAGCCGGTAGTTGCCCGCGGCGTCTGCCAGGTAAAGCTCGATGGAATCAAGCGGCGGGTATGCCAGCTCCAGCAGCCAGGTGCGATGCACCTGCGGGTCTTGTGGCTGGTAGTGCAAATCCACTTTGATCCAGAAGGCCGAGTGCGAGTAGCCCTTGTTCAGCGTGTCTTTGGTATGGGGCTCGAACAGTTCGCCGTGTGCGGTGACATCTGCCAGAGTCGCTTCGCCACCCGCGTCTTCGAACACCTGCATCACGCGGCCCAAGGGCAGGCTTTGTGTGGATTCGTCAAAAGCGACTGCGCTGGCCAGCATCGGTAGCCAGCCCAACAACATCATCAGCAAATAGCGCATACAGCCCCAACGTAGCTCACTCGAAGACGCGGGCAACCCCATATTCCCTTTGAGATCGCGTCGACCGAATGACCGGTTAATAATTTGAAGGCACTTTAACATAGCCATTAATGGCACATACACACCATCTAACAATTCACCACAAAGGCTCTAGTACGGGCATTACAGAGCTAAATAAGCGCTGAGACCGAAGATTCTTAAGGCCAGGCAACGGCTTACAAACTTCCGCTAACCTGACACCGAGCAAGCGCCCGTAAAAACTGTTTGGTGGTAAGCTCGCGCACCATGAATATCTACAGTTCTCGCCCCGTTGTCCTCTGTCTCTCCGGCCATGACCCCAGTGGTGGTGCCGGCTTGCAGGCAGATATCGAAGCCCTGCTGGCTCAAGGCTGTCACGCCGCCCCGGTAGTGACCGCCCTGACTGTGCAGAACACTGTCAATGTCCGCGACTTCCGCGTGCTGGATCGCGAGTGGGTACTGGCGCAAGCCGATGCCGTGCTCGGCGACTCCACCGTTGCGGCGGTCAAGCTGGGCATGCTCGGTTCACTGGAGATGGTCGATACCGTAGTCGAACTGCTTCAGGCCAATCCGCATCTGCCGATGGTCTGTGACCCGGTGCTGCGTGCAGGCGGTGGCGGACGACTGGGCAAGGACGAAGTGGGTTACGCCATGCGCGAACGCCTGCTCCCCCTGGCCACCATTGCCACCCCCAACCTTCCCGAAGCCCGCATCCTGGCCGAACTGCCCGATGGCAGCGCCGATGAGTGCGCTGAAAAACTCCTGCCATTTTGTCGGCACCTGCTGATAACCGGCGGTCACGGTGATGAGCACGAAGTGCATAACCGCCTGTACAGCCGCGACGGCAGCCGCCACACCTTTACCTGCCATCGCTTGCCGGGCAGTTACCACGGCTCGGGTTGCACCCTGGCCAGCACGTTGGCCGGGCGCCTGGCCATCGGTGAAGAACTGGTCAGCGCCGTGCAAACCGCGCTCAATTACACATGGCGCACCCTGCGTGATGCAGAGCAACTGGGGCAAGGGCAATTTGTACCGCGCCGCTTGCCGCTGGATTTTTGCTCGTAACCAATGAGGCTCACCCCATGACGCTTCGCGGCCTGTATGCGATCACTGATAGCCAGTTGCTGGCTGGCAAACTGCTGCCCTATGTGGAGGCGGCCCTCGATGGCGGCCTGACCCTGTTGCAGTATCGCGACAAAAGCACTGACGACGCCCGCCGACTGCGCGAGGCCGAAGCCTTGCGCGGGTTGTGCGAACGCTACAAGGCACACCTGATCATCAACGATGATGGCGAGCTGGCCGCCCGCCTGGGGGTCGGCGTGCACCTGGGGCAGACCGACGGCCCGCTGACCCCTGCCCGCGCCCTGCTGGGGCCACAGGCAATTATCGGTTCGACCTGCCACAGCCAGGTCGAACTGGCCGAGCAAGCCGCCAAAGAAGGGGCGAGTTATGTCGCCTTTGGCCGCTTTTTCAATTCCAGCACCAAACCCGGGGCGCCAACCGCTACCCTTGAGACCCTGGACCAGGCCCGCGCCCGCCTCAGCCTGCCGATCTGCGTGATAGGCGGAATTACCCTGGACAATGCCGCGCCGCTGGTGGCCCACGGTGCCGACCTGCTGGCCGTGGTGCATGGCCTGTTTGGCGCCGAAAGTGCCCGGGAAGTCACCCTGCGCGCCAAGGCCTTCAACACCTTGTTGTCTATTTAAATACCGAATCCTGATTCTGAGAGAGCCCACCATGTCTCGTTCCGAAACCCTGTTTGCCAACGCCCAGAAACACATTCCCGGTGGCGTGAACTCGCCAGTGCGTGCCTTCAAAAGCGTGGGCGGCACGCCGTTGTTCTTCAAACACGCCGAAGGCGCCTACGTGACTGACGAGGACGACAAGCGTTATGTCGATTACGTCGGCTCATGGGGCCCGATGATTCTTGGGCACAGCCACCCTGACGTGCTGGACGCAGTACGTGCGCAACTGGAGCACGGCCTGTCGTACGGCGCCCCGACCGCCATGGAAACCGAAATGGCCGATCTGGTGTGCTCCATCGTACCGTCAATGGAAATGGTGCGCATGGTCAGCTCCGGCACTGAAGCGACCATGAGCGCGATCCGTCTGGCCCGTGGCTTCACTGGTCGCGACAATATCCTCAAGTTTGAAGGCTGCTACCACGGTCACTCCGACAGCCTGCTGGTAAAAGCCGGTTCCGGCCTGCTGACCCAGGGCGTGCCAAGCTCGGCTGGCGTGCCGGCAGATTTCGCCAAGCACACCCTGACCACCGAGTTCAACAATATCGACGCGGTTGCACAGCTGCTGAGCGAAGTCGGCGACACCGTGGCCTGCATCATCGTCGAACCGGTTGCCGGCAACATGAACTGCGTGCCGCCTGCGCCAGGCTTCCTTGAAGGTCTGCGCAGCCTGTGCGACCAGCACGGCGTGGTTCTGATCTTTGACGAAGTGATGACCGGCTTCCGCGTCGCCCTCGGCGGTGCCCAAGCCCACTACGGCGTGACGCCGGACCTGAGTACCTTCGGCAAGATCATCGGTGGCGGCATGCCCGTCGGCTGCTTTGGCGGCAAACGCGAGATCATGCAGCACATCGCGCCGCTGGGCCCGGTTTACCAGGCGGGCACCCTGTCCGGCAACCCGCTGGCCATGGC